>WJKR01000017.1 GCA_014729015.1 Candidatus Woesearchaeota archaeon
AAGGCGAACCCGTTCTTGCCGTAGCGGTGCATCGGCTCCTCGTCCAACACCTCGGGCAGGTTGACCATCAGCAACGCATCGAAGGGGCACTTGTTCGCGGCAATCCTGTCGACGTCGCTGATGACGTCCTCGTTCACCTCGACCTTGCCATCACCGCTTTTCACGATAGCATCTTTTCCGGCGCGATTGCTAGGCGAGACCCGCATGCACAGGTAGCCGCCGCACCCTTGCGGGTTGCACTTCTCCTTCCGCACGATCATGATGCGTTTTGCCATATGAGCACTAGAACCAACCAATATTTATAAAGAGTGTGGTGCAAACATTTATAAACAACCGTTTTGATTTTCTCGACCAGAGGTGAGCAAGAGCATGCAATCATACTTCTTAGTCTTAAACGCAGGATCATCAAGCCTGAAATACTCGTTGTTCGAAAAAAAAGGGTTGCGAGAAGTCCTCAAAGGGCACGTCGACGGCATCGGCCTCGACCGTTGCTGCCTGAAAATAACGTGCGGCGGCGAGAAGACAGAAACAAAATTCAAGGCGGACGACCATCTGCACGCCGTCCTCAAAGCGTTCCAATCGCTCAAAGACAAGAACGTACTGGAGGATTTCAAGCAGATCAAGAAAGTAGGGCACCGGGTCGTGCACGGCGGCGAGAAATTCATCAAGCCGACAAAGATCACCAAAGCGGTGCTGAACAAGATCAAATCGCTCGCCATACTGGCGCCGCTGCACAACCCGCCAGCGATCGCCGGCATCCTCGCCGTGAAGAAGATACTGCCAAGGGTGCCGCAAATAGCAGTCTTCGATACCGCGTTCCACCACACCATCCCCAAAGAGGCGTTCCTGTACGGCCTGCCCTACCAGTTGTATCAAGAAATGGGCATCAGGAAGTACGGCTTCCACGGCATCAGCCACCAATACGTCGCCACCCTCGCGAGGAAAGCGCTCGGCAAGAAGCACAATGAACGGAACGAGATTATCACATGCCACCTCGGCAATGGGTCTTCCATCACCGCGGTCAAGAACGGGAAGTCCGTCGACACCAGCATGGGGTTCACCCCTCTCGACGGGCTCATCATGGGCACCCGCTCAGGAGAGATGGACCCGGAGATAGTGCTCTTCCTCCTCAACCAGAAGCACTACACCAACGGAGAGCTCGAGAAGATCCTGCAGAAACAATCAGGACTCAAAGGTATCACTGGGAGCAGCGACGTCCGCGAACTGCATGAACGGGCGTTGAAGAAGGACAAACAAGCGACCCTCGCGCTAGACATGCTCGCCTACCGCATCGCCAAGTTCATCGGCGCCTACGCGGCGGCGCTGCACGGCCTGGACGCCATCGTGTTCACCGGAGGCATCGGCGAGAACGCGTATTACCTCCGCAAGAAGGCGTGCAGCTATCTCAACCACCTCGGCGTCGCCATTGACAGTCACGCTAACCGCAAGAACATGACGTACATCAACGCGAACAAGAGCAAGGTCAACGTCCTCGTGCTGCACACCGACGAGGCACGAGGCATCGCGGAACAACTATAACGCAATATTTAAATAATCGGGAATCCTCACGACGACGGGGGGAAGGAGTTAATGAGGAGCACCGCTGGTGAGAACGAGTTCCGGAAGAAGCTGGAGAAGCTCTCAGCCCAAGAACTCAGAGAGCTCGCCATGGTCAACGCGTACAAAGTGGCACTGACGAGGAAGCAGCTCGACGCGGTCATTGACATCCTGATCAAGAAGAAGCTGACCACGTACGAGGAGATATGGAAACGGACGAACGAGCGTTTCCAGGAAGAATCAGGAATATAATGAGCACGAAAAAAAGAGGTGAATCCTTTTGGTGAAAGTAGCGATCAACGGTTTCGGCCGCATCGGCCGCATGGTCTTCAGAGCAGGGTACGAGGACCCAGAGATAGCGTTCGTCGCGATCAACGACCTGACGGACACGAAGATGCTCGCGCACTTATTGCGATATGACTCCGTGCACGGCAGGTTCGCGGGTAATGTGCAGCACAACGAGAACGCGCTCATCGTCAACGGCAAGGAGATCAAGGTCTTCTCGGAGCAGGACCCTACAAAACTGCCTTGGCAGGACCTCGGCATCGACGTCGTGGTGGAGAGCACCGGCATCTTCAGGACCAAGGAGAAAGCATCACTACACCTGCAGGCAGGCGCGAAGAAAGTGCTAATCAGCGCGCCGGCCAAAGGCGACGACCCGGTCAAGACGGTCGTGAAAGGCGTGAACGACCAGGAGCTCAAGCCGGAAGACACGGTCATCAGCTGCGCCTCCTGCACCACGAACTGCCTGGCGCCCGTCGTCAAGGTACTCGATGACAACTTCGGCGTGGAGCAAGGGTTCATGACGACCGTACATGCGTACACTGCGGACCAGAAGCTGGTGGACGCGCCGCACAAGGACTACCGCAGGGCGAGGAACGCCGCGGCGAGCATCGTGCCCACCACGACCGGCGCGGCGAAAGCGGTCACGGAAGTCATGCCGCACCTCCAGGGAAAGCTGGACGGCATGGCTATGCGCGTCCCCGTCATCGACGGCAGCATCATCGACTTCGTGTGCAGGCTGAAGCGGGAGGCCAGCGCTGAGGAAGTCAACGACTTGTTCAAGGGCGTCGCGGAGCGAGAACTCCAGGGCATCCTGGAATACTCGGACGAGCCGCTCGTCAGCGTGGATGTCATCGGGAACAAGCATAGCAGCATCTTCGACGCGGAGTCCACCAAGGCGATGGCCGACGGGTTCGTCAAGGTCGTGTCGTGGTACGACAACGAGTTCGGCTACAGCAACCGGATGATCGACCTGGTCAAGCTGATGGGGAAATAATCAAGAAGTAGTGAGAACCACTGACTTTTTAAGTTCTTTTGGCTTTCTTATGCGGAGCATATGACCAAAGCAAACAACATTCGCAGCTATTCATTGGAAGACATCATCATCGGGCACACTATCGACCACGTCTTCGAAGGGATCAGGAAAAGGGGTGAAGGCGGCAAGAAATACATCTTTGAAGTGAGGGACACCGTGCTCGACCGGCTTGTTTCCATGAAAGTGCCCAATGAAAAGACTATGCTCGAGGAATGGCGGGTCAGACAAATCCTTGAAGAGGGGAAGAAGCACGCAAAGCTCAGCAAGCACCCGAACATCGAGAAGATCTACACGGTCGGTACCATCGCGGTCGAGACGCAAGCAAGTCTTAAAGAAATCCCTTATCTTATCACTGAACTCATTGACGGTGAAAACCTGAAGCAAATCATCGACAAGGAAACACCGCAGAAAAAAGATATTTGGGACATCATTACAAGCATGTCGAGCGCTTTAGAATTTGCGCACAGTCATAACGTCGCTCATCGAGACGTGAAGCTGAAGAATATCATGCGAGAAAAAGGCCCTGAGAGAACGACCTACTTGTATAATCTCGTCGACTTCGGTAGGAAATCGTATGAGCGAGACAGCGAAGGACAAGAAATACCGCTCAAAGACGCGTTCAAGGAAGACATACAAGGATTAGGAACAGTCATAGAGCAACTCTACGAAACAGGAAAACACAGCATCGACAGCAATCTCGAAGCAATCATCGCAAAGGCAAAGAGCGAAGGGCCTGACGGCTACGAACGGATCGACGAGCTAGCCCAGGCATTGAAGCAATACTGGCGGCAACGCATGACGAGAAGGACATTCCTCAAAACAGCACCTTTGTTTGCATTGGGCATCGTCACCAGCACTTATTTCATCATCAAGGATGATGAACGCGGCATGAGAAGATTGCAAGCAGCAATTGCAGAAACCGATGCGCAAGATAAGGAGGCGCTGCAACCGCTCTACCAAGAGCTGCTTCATGAATTGTACAGCAAAAAAATGAGGTATTGGCTGGAGCAAGGACTCCTCCCAGAAGGACACTTCCTCTGGCTCGCGAAGGATGATTGGTATCACCTCAGCGACCAGAACCCGCCGCACAGCATCGACGGAAAAACAATACAACTGCTTGAGCGAGGATATCATATCACGGACAATGGCTTCTTCCATGACGCAGCAGTGCAAAAGCTGCAGGAGATGACCTGGCCCCTTACCGACCGGATACGGCAAAACGAGGAAGACAAATCAGACCTCGTCAGGTTCTATGACGCCCATGCATGGATGTACGACTTGTACCAAGAAGAAGCGTGGAAAGAAATAGCGCTCAAAGCAGCAGAAGAGCTCCAACGGGAGCGCTACAACGAGAAAGGGTTTTATCAATTCGACGGCATCCTTATAGATGGAAAAAGTGTTGATCTAAAGAAAGATCGTATCTATACAGAAAGCGTCGACACCATTATCCCTTATTTGTGGTGGGCAAATAAATACATTGGGAAATACGAAGAAAGAATTACTCGTCATCTCAACCATGTATTGCAACACAGCATACGAGCCGATGGTACTGTGAAAGAAGTCGTGCGTTACGATCAGAAAGCAGAAACATACAATAAAAGTGCATTTTTCTATGCTTACAACGACCGCTCAACACTCGCAAGACTCTTGGGAAGAACAGCACTTGGCCTCCTCAAATCACAACCATTTGTTGATGAAGCAACAGCAGCCAGGATTGAACACACGGTCAAACAACAAGTCGAATATTTTCTCGCTCATAACCCGGCTGATGGCATTCCTTACTATGATTACATATTCAGCGATGAAGAACTACGAGTAGAGAAAGACCCGCCAAAAGATGCCTCTGCAGCAGTGTATGAAGCGCAAGTGCTCCAATTATTCTCACGACAAGACCAAAATCCTCGTTACGAAGCAGCAATACTCAAGAAAGCGCACAGCATGGTCACGCAACATCTCATCACTGACAAGAATGTGCTTGGACTTTTTTCTGGCGCAACACCTGACAAAAAATATTATCGCAATGCTTCTTGGATCAATAGCGATCTTGGCATGATACAGGTATTGCAAGAAATAATAAAAAAATAAGAAAAGTGTAATCCTCACTCAGGAGGCGGCCTTGGGACATCTCCACCCTCTGGTGGGTCTTCATCAGCTGCGACGAAGCTTACCATCGGTCCGCTCGCCAACGAGGCGTAGCTGACGTCGTTGTCCACTGCTACTGGCGCACCCATCAAGGAGCTGCCAGCAAACACGGCTCCCAAGAGGAGGGCTGCCGCCACCACTACTATTAACACTTTCTTCATATACTCACCCCTTTTTTTATGGCGAGTATCCCTGAACAACAATTTCTTAAGAACTACGCGGAAAAAACCGGTTACTATCCGATAAGGACGCGTTAACAAACAATGGTTTCAGGATAACCTCAGAGATTGAGCTCGACGATAGTGGAGAGTAATCCGCGCGTCTTGGTGGCGATGAGCAAGAGATAGGTGAGCGTGACGCACGTCTCTCTCTTTTTCCTGATGTGGCTTCGCATCAACTCTATCAACTTCTTGGTCCGGTGGAAGAGCGCTTCGACGCGTTGCTTATCGTAGGTGTAGTACACGTCGCACAACGCTTCAAGATACTGGTTGACCTGCGCAAACATCGCAAGCGACTGATCGTTCGTCTGAGGCATGTGCTGCAGATAGAATGAAGCGATTTCCTTGTAATGATCGCCGATGTCTTCCAGCTCGCGGAGCAGGTGATAGTAGAGTATGTTGTCATCGGTGACGACGTACTTGTTCAATGCCCGGGCACAATAGTTCATGAGCCTGTTGATGGTCTTGTCCCGTTCTTTGATGATTTGCAACGTGGTCGTATCTTTCTCCCGGATAGCCACCAAAAGGTCGACGGCCATGGAGTTGAGCAGCGTCCAGAGCCTCCGCAACGCGACCTTGAAGCCTTCCTTGTTCACGTCGAAGAGGTGCTTGACTGTGCAGGCATGCTTGTTCTGCGTCAGGATCTCGTACCCTTCGATGTCATTCTTCAGCACGTCTTGGACGACGGACGCAAAGGCGGGATCCTCAAATGTGAAGGTGACCTCGTCAAAACCCCGTCGGTAACAAGCAGTAAGGTGGCTCTTCCCGAGCCGTGAATAGGAGCCAATACTCGTACGATACCTAGGCGTGGTCTTTTCTCGTTCTGTCTGTATGGAGAGCAGGTCTCCCCGTTCCTCGACGACGAGCTCGTCCCCTTTCTGGATGTTGTGTTGCTTTGCCCATCGGGAGGGGAGAGAAATAGTCAGTGTTGAGGAACCATGCCTGATGACTTTGCGGCGCATGATGAAAGGGAGTGCATACCTCTATAAATCTTTTTCTGCTTTTTTACACATAATAAACAAAAAGTGTATATTGTGAGGAGAAAGTATATGTATTCTGGGTAAGGGAAAAACTGCGGGGGTGCGATCATGGGACATATCATGAGCTCTCGACGGGCGAGCGACGGTGTCATCCTGGAAATAAAGACTGAGTATGATGAGTACTTGCAACTGCAAGGCCAGATGGACGACATACAGCTCCTCTGCCTCCGCAAAGGACTGACCAAGACGAACATGGCGCAAAGAGGAAAGAACGGGTACACCAAGTACTTCCTGATCCCTCGAGAACTCAGGGACGGCTTCAGGAACAACAACCGCATCCAATGCGACCGCATCGATATCGACGACAGGATACTCTTCATCTACATCGTGGACAGGCTCGTCACGAACAGGCCCCGCCGGGAAGTCGTCATGGAAAAATACGCCAATAAAGGGGCGTAACGAAGAGGAAGCACCCGTGGCTGATGCACCAACAAAACGGAAACACCATCCTCACTGCAACAAGCCACGCGCACCGTTTCTCAAAACCACGAGCCTCATCTGGACGTACGCCTTGCTCATGATTGCGCTCACCACCCCTTTAACTGCAATGAGCGTCGGCGTCAGCCCCCTGCGCATAGAACGACAAGAAGCCCTGCCAGGAAGCACACTGCACGAAGAACTGCTCATCAGCGTACGGCCGCCCGGAGAAGTGGCCATCATCAGCATCCGCCCCCCGCAAGGAGCGCTCAAAGCATGGATGCATAACCACAGCGTGACGTACACCTTCGAAGACACCACGAGCAGGAAGCATCTTCCCATCACCATTACCATCCCTACACAGGCACCTCCAGGGAATTACACCGATACCCTCATCGTCAGCGTGACCCCAAAGCTTCCGGGAACGACAGAAGCGCAAGCAAGCATCCCCATACGACTGCACTTCTCTGTCGTCGAAGAACAGCCGAGCAGCCCAGTCACGGAGCAACCGTCATTCTCCCTGCTGCGAGCGCTTCTCGCCGCGTTCTGGGTCCGCTGAATGCGCAAAGAGCGTGTCCAACACATCATTCACGTACGCCAAGGACTCGTCATTGACCAGCACGACGTCATAGAGCCGTTTATAGGCGTCGAGGTTCCGCTCATCATGCAAGTAGCCAATCTTCAAGACAATAGCGTGCGCAACGCCCTCGACCATCCCTGGATCGCCGAGCGAATCACCTAACAACAAGACGTTCTGCCGCTGCCGCATCATCTCATGGTGGCGCGTAGCAACCAACTGTACTTCGCTTTTGTTATAGGAATGTACAATTTTTGATTGATAACCAGTGACTTGCCCTTGCTCGTTAAAGGAATAAAAATTCGCGATGACATCCACGTTATCATACAACAAACCCGCTTTTGCAAGGAATCCTTTGATCAGATCGCCAAGCCCTGAAGAGAAGATGAGCAAAGGAACCTTTCGTTGGTGTAATCGGTCAAAGAAAGCAGCAGCGCCATCCTTGAACAACCCGTCATGATCATGCACGATTCGATACACCACTTGCCTGCTCATCCCTGACTTAATCATGATGTCCAAGTGTCGCGACCACCACTCATGCATCCGCCGCATCTTCTCTTCCAAAGAAATAGTTTCATCAGTCTCTACCGGCCTGTATTCATCGTACAGCGCAAAGGCCTTCCTAGGATAATCTGGCGTCAAATACGTGCCTTCCCTGATCAAGGCAAACAACGAGGGTAATTTCCTCCCCTGATACTCGCTCTTCGTCAAGGTCAGGTCAAAATCAGTAATCACATGTAATTGGTCACTACCTGCTCGCCGCAGACCAGCAATTTTTTCTTGAAAAACTTTCTCGTCGCTGATGACAACGCCCATTTTAGATCTTCAACGACGTGAGCTTGCTCATGCCATGCT
>WJKR01000018.1 GCA_014729015.1 Candidatus Woesearchaeota archaeon
CGATGACAAGCAAGAGTATCACCGCGCATATCGTGCCGATCAACCCTCCTGCCCAGTAAAGCATAGTGTCGACTACTAGGTCGGTTGTTTGCTCCTCTTTGACGAAGCAAGTCATGACAAGCGCATAGATGAGCGGTAAGAATAGTGAGACTATCCTGAACGTGGCGTCCCAGAACTCTGTTCCGAAGATCGGCTCTGCGACGATGATGGAGATACAGAAAATCATTGCCAGCACGAATCCTGCTAGGAGTGAGAGCGCGTGGCGGAGAGGCATAGTGAAGCCCCTGATGGAAATCTTTTTCTTCTTTTTCATGGCAACATAATGATTATAAAAATTAACACAAAATTATCGTCATACGAGCACGCGCATCAAGAAAGTGCGTGCTTTTCATACTTCGGAGCGGTTCTCGTCCTTCTTGTTCTTCAGTGAGACCCATATCCAGAGGATGACGAGTCCGGCAATGGCCGCCCAGTAGGTGATACTCGGCGGTTCTTGGTAGTCGACCATCGCTGACACTCCAGCAATGCCGAAGAGGACAACGAGGATGATGAAAAGGATGATGTTGCGTGTTTTCATGGTTAACGTTTAAATAATTGATGTTTACTAGTGTTCGTTCACTAACGTTTTTAGTATTTCTTGGTAGCAGCGATGTTTTACGTCGCAACCCCCAGCTGAAGAGAGATGCTTTTCTCGGTCAAGAATGATGAACGAGTCGTACTCATCGTCCAAAAAGCAATCTTTGATGTGTATTGACTCGTCCTTTATTTCAAGTATTGACACAGGACTAGTTCTGTACGTAATGGTCATGTCATCCACCTCCCAGATGAAGGTGAAGTATCCTGCGCCGCCAGGAGCAATCTCAATAAAAGTTTTCTTCTGAGCATATTGCCTGGCGAGGTGCGCGACCGCCTCGGCATTTGTCCGTATGACAACACCACTTCTGAAAGTAAGAACGACGAGCACGAACAAAAAAATGAGGCCAAGAATGGTCGATGTTTTCTGTTGTTGTGTTTTTTTCATGTTTTCTAAGATTTGAGTTTATGAATTATGTTTTGTTGTTTTTCCGTGTTTTCCGTGGCTTTTCCGATCATTGCTTGTTTCTAGAAGAGCTCACGCTAGAGAATTACGTGTATACAGAGCGTCTCTGAGAGGGTTTTTCACCTTGTTCTCGTTGATATCACTCTGTTTCGACGATGTTCCAACGGCAATGATCTCGCACATCAGGACAAAACAAGTTGTTGTCTTTGTGTGTTCTGGCGATCGATTGCTTGTGGTGTTGGCATAAACCAAGGTTAGTTGTTCCTGTTTTAGGATACTGGTGGTTTATGGGTCGCTCGTCGACAAA
The DNA here is from genome assembly GCA_014729015.1 of Candidatus Woesearchaeota archaeon. Classification (GTDB taxonomy): domain Archaea; phylum Nanobdellota; class Nanobdellia; order Woesearchaeales; family WJKR01; genus WJKR01. Next base: position 1,347 of record WJKR01000018.1, read on the forward strand.
TGGTGGTGTGATAAGTGAGTGTGAGGTGTTGGAAGAAGCACCAATACTATATAAATCTTTCGAAAAATGACCACTAAGAAGTAGTTAAAATTTTGGTCAGCTCTGGCGTGTACTGTATCGAGACATGCTTCGTCCACCCCTTCTCCGTCCTGACCGACTCCACCACGACCACACCGAGATCCTCCAACTGCTTACGCACCGCATTCCCCTTCCGAGGAGAAAAACCAGCAGCCTTGTACAAAGCAGTGACCGGCAACTCCGGGCGCGACCGCGCCTCCTTCAACAACGCCAACTGGTCCTCAGTCAAATCCAACAGTTCTGGGGCTTCCTGCTTTTGTATCTTGCCATATCGGCGCTCCAACCCCTTCTTCTTCACATACCGGAACACGTGCAGCACGTCCGCCCGCTTATACCCAGCATGCTCATACCACTTCTTCAAGTCCTGCAACGACTCGCCGTTCGAGAGCCGCTTCTTCACATCGTCCAAGATCTTCTGCTGCAAGTGACTCCTTATCCCTATCCCCTGAGAACGGCCTTTACGCTTCTCCTCATGCCGCTCCTGTGCACGCCACGCAGCGTCCTGCGCCTCCTTCATCCGAGCATGCTCTTTCGCTGTCGCAGCATCAGGCTCGACCCCTGACTGCACGAACGTGTACTCCATGTTTGCCAGCTTCTTGGCCAACTCCTCCTCCTGCACGCTCTTCCTGAACACCTCGCGCCGCCGCGACTGCTTGAGCAAGCCTTTCATCCGATCCTGCAACGCAGCATCATCCACGCCACAGCTCTTCAGCTTCACGAGAGGCGCCTTGACCAAGAACGGCTCATGATGCCGCTCCACCAGCCGGACGATAGCGACGCCCACCGGCAGCTTGGTAAAGTACGCCTTGCGGTCCTGCAATTGCATCAGCCGCGAGATGACCTCGATGTCCGCGGGCAGCATCTGCTGGAACGCGACGTTCGTAGCGGAATTGCCGGCAACAACATCAGAAAGCTTGCTCACGTGCTGGTCCAACGAAATCAAGGAAACGCCGTACTCCCGGATTTCCCGGAAGATGACGTCAGCCACAGTCTCAGAAATGAACGTCGGCCGGTCCTTCAGGAAGATATTGTGCGCCTCATCGACGAGGATAGCATACTTGAACTCCTCGGTCGTGTTGACATTGCCCACCTTCATCCACTTGTACACATAGCTGAGGACAAACTGGGTAAAGAACTTCTTCTCCGTATTGGACAACGACGCGAGTTCCATCACCACCTCTTCCTTGAACAACGCTTCTATGGAGCTCTCCTCCGGCCCCTTGTAGCAGATGGTCTTGCCGAAGTTGCCGAACGTCAA
>WJKR01000019.1 GCA_014729015.1 Candidatus Woesearchaeota archaeon
TACGCGACGAACGTGATCAAGTGGTTGTTTTCATAGCCCGAATGATTCCTGGAATCGTCGCATCTGGCTGTATTTGTCTAAGAAGTCGTAGCCTTTCTCGGTCAGCAGTATCTCTTTCTTGGTCTGCTTCTTGCCGACCATTTCTTCTGCCACTAGATCTTTTTCTTGGAGCTCTTCGAGGTATTCAGACAGTAATTGGTAGCTCAGGTTGGCTTTGTAGAGGAGATGAGTGGGCTTGATGCGTCCGCCTTTGTTCTGGATCGACGTCAGGATGTCACTGATGATGTCAATCCTTGTGCGTCTTTTTGCCATGTCTGAACACCAATGATAGTATGCTGACGAGGAATACGATGAAGCCGAGGAGTTGCACGACTTCTGCTACGACGTAGATGGCGTTGTTGAGGAAGACGAAGATGAAGACGAGCTGGCTGAGGAACAGCAGCGAGAACGCTAGGAAGTTCAGGTGCGTGGTCATCGGCGCCTTCCGCTTGAAGCAGAAAGCGTGGAAGTGCTTGAGGATGAACAATAACATGATGGTCGCGGTGATATGGAAGATGAAGTAGGCGTTGAAGCTGAACAGCGATGCTAGGGCGATGAGGTAGACGAAGAACCACCGGTGTTCCAAGTCGTCTGACTTGCTCACGATCCAGTAGATGCCGAGCAGTGCGAGGAGGAACAGGAATCGGTGCGCGTCGTAGCCTGCTTGCAGGACGAGGTTGCTCTTCTCTAGCAGTTTTTGGGTCACGGCCGGCTGCGCCTGTTGCAGCGTGCTCTTCACCGCGGAGGGGTTGTACAGCGCGAAGTTCATGGCGATCTTGCCGATGAAGGCCGCGGCGAACGAGAGGAAGGAAAGGCCGAAGTACTTGTACGTCCTTTCGCGGCTGAAGCGGTAAATCCTCAGGCTGTACAGTCCGATGATGAGCGTCACGATAACAGCTAATGCTTCGAAGATAATGTCATAGCCGTAGAACCATCGAGGACTGAACACCAACGTTATCATACAGTAGTGAAAATGAAGTTTGATTTAAAAAGCTTATGGATTTTTTTTATAGAGCACCCTTGCCAATCGTTTATATACTTACTTACCCTTATGCAGCCCAAGGTGAAACTGATGAGGTTACCAGAAAACACGCCGAACCCGTACGAAGAAGTAGTAGAAGACCTGGCATGGGCTGGCCTCATCACGCCTGACGAGCACGATCATTTACTCCGACACACACCTCGGTTTTCGGAAGAAAATTCTTAACCGCACACACACCAACGGCTTCGCCGACCCTCCCCAGGCGCCTTGCTCGGGGGGGTTCGGGAGGCATTTTTTAACCCAACGCCTGCTTGATATCCTCGAAGACATCGTCGATAGGCTGCTCGCCACTGATGCTATGAATCTTCACGCCCGCCTTCTCATAGAACCTGATGATAGGCTCGGTCTTGGCATGATACTCCACGAGCCGTTGCTGCACCGCTTCCGGCTTATCATCCCCTCGTTGCTGCAACCTCGCGCCGTCAACATCGCACTTACCCGCTTGTTTTGGCGGTAGCGTGACCGTGTTGTACGCCTTGCTGCACTGCGGGCAGAAATACCTGCTGCTGATGCGCTTCACCACCTCCTCATCGCTGACGCTGACGCTAATGACGCCGTCGACGGTGAGAATGCTCTGGAGGAATGCTGCTTGTGCCTGCGTTCGGGGATAACCATCGAAGAGCAACCCCTCCCCCTCATACTTCTCAATAGCGTCCTTGATGACCTCATTCACCAATTCGTCAGGCACGAGTCCGCCCTTGTCAATGATGATCTTGAGCTGGTTGCCAAGCTCAGAGTTGGAGGCCATCGCCGCCCGGAACGTGTCCCCCGTCGAGAAGTGCTTGAGCTGGTAATGCTCGGCAATCCTTTCCGCCTGCGTGCCTTTGCCAGACCCTGGCGGGCCGATGATGACGAGATTCATACGCTCACTCTGTCTACGTCTCTTTAAAAAATTTTCCCATCAATTTCTCATACACTAAGGAAATCGTGATTTGCCAGTCCTTGGGGAAACATCTCTTATAATTAGGCCACGCGTACCGCTCATCCAAGAAGACGATCACGCCTCTGTCCGTCTCACTCCTAATGCATCTCCCTGCTGACTGCAGCGCCTTGTTAAACGCCGGGAACAAGTAGCCGTAGTCCCATCCTTTCCCGAATTTCTCGTCATAGTACTTGATCAACGCCTCTGTCTCCAGGTCTGGTTTCTGCAACGGCAACCCGACGATGACCACTCCTTGCAACTCATCCCCGGGCAGGTCGATGCCTTCGCCGAAGTTGCCGGTGATGACGCCCAGTAGCACTGCGCCGCTATCCTTGTACTTCCTGAACGCGTCCAAGAATTCCTGCTTCTCTTGCGTGTTCATCTCTCGCTGCTCCGCGAACACCGTCTTTTTCGTCAGGGTCTGGAAATGGTTGTTCACCTGTTCCAACAAGTAATAACTAGGGAAGTACACGGCGACATTGCCAGGTATCTGCGCCACTGTTCTTCCCAATACGGACGCGATGTTCTGGTATTGCTCCTCGCTCCGCGAAGTATATTTCGTGCTGGTCTGCGGGATGATGAGATTGAGCCTGTTTTTGTCAGGGAACGGGCTGGGGTACTCTACCTCAGTCGCTTCCGAGAATCCCAAGACCGACCGGTACATACCCGTCGGCGTCAACGTGCCGCTCATCAAAATCATCGAGTGCGCTTGGTCGATGATGGGTTTCGCAATCAATGATGGGTCCAGGCAGCGATAGGACAAGGTGATGACCTCTTCGCGCAATCCCTTCCGCAATGAGAGTATCCTGGTGAACCCCTCGTCATCGCCGGTCCACGCTTCTAAGAAGCCGCCCACGGCGCCGATGTAGCTCACTTGCTGCTCCTCCCTGACCTTATCCCCTATGTCGAGGAGTTCCTCGACTAACCCCTCATATTTTCTGGTCGCGTTCACTTGTTCCATGAACGATTCCTTGGTGACATGCACCTCTTGCTCTCCTCTGCTCGTTACTGCTCGTCGGTGCTGCTCCAGAACTCCTAGGAGGTGCACTAAATGATTCTCGACTTCGACCAGTTTCTGCTTCTTGGCTTCTTGCAATGCCCGTTTCACCATGATATTCGTCAGCCTGCTGGAGGACAAGTCCTTGATTCTGTTCGGCAGGTTGTGCGCCTCATCGACGATGATTATCGCGTCTTCCAGTTCGTTATTGCTTCTCGCGAAGAACTGCTCCCTGATCCGTGGATGAAAGACGTAGTAATAGTCGCCGATGACGACTTTTGCCTTCTTTGCCAATTCCATGCTCATATAATAAGGGCAGATTTTGTGCTCCTTGCTCGTGTCGATGATTTTTTGGTTGCTGGTCGGGCTTTGCTGCCTGAGTTGTTCAATCGCGAGCTTGCCGTGCGTCGTCAGCTTCTCTCCTTTCTTGAGGTTGTTGTAGTAGTCACACTTGCCGTCCTCTCTCATGGTGCGGCAGAACTCGGTGAACTCTCCCGACAGCAACCGCTTCACGCCTGGCTGCAGGCACATCCACTTCTTGCCGATGATATCCACTGCCTGGAACTGCTTGCCGTGCCGTTCCTTGATGTCCTGCAACGTCTTTATCGCAATCTCGTGCTGCGTGTGCCGTGATGTGAGAAAAAAAATTGTTTTGTCGTTTTCTAATGCGTCGGTCAATGCTGGTGCCAAGGCGGCGGCGGTCTTGCCCATGCCCGTCGGCGCATGGATGATCGTGTCCTTGCCTGTCTTCACCGCTGTTGCGACGTTGTCGATAAAGTCTTGCTGCGATGGACGGAGCTTTTCATGAGGAAAAAGCATGTATGATTAAGAAAAAGGTCGGTTTATATGTCTTCCTCCTTTCCTTGTCCAGTGCCTTCTTCCTGTTTCTCCTTTTCGTCCGGCCGCTGCTGTTCCTTGACCTGTTCCTTGAGCTGCTGCACGCCCGCCTTGATCTTCGCCAGTCCTTCCTTGAACACGGGCGCTGCCTTCTTAGCCTGCTGCTCCCACTCCACGCTGAAGTCTTTCAGGACGAGGTGCGGTTTCTTGAGCCTGTTGCCGTACGCGTTGAAGTACACCAGCGATTGTAGGCTGGTCAAGTCCTTGGGTTCCGGCTCTTCCCCTTTGTAGCCGAGGGTGACGATGGCCTGCGGCCTCGCCGTCTCCGGTATGTTCAGTGATTGCGTGACGAACTCTTCATCGAACGCGCCTACCCAGCACGTGCCGAGGCCGAGCGCTTCTGCTGCCAAGAGCATGTTCTCCATGGCTGCTGCGCATGATTGGATGCTGTACAATCTTTTTCCCCTGAGCCCGTAGCGCTGCTCGGTGCGTTCCTCATTGCTGCACACCACTATCATGGCCGGCGCTTGCGCCATCCAGTACTGTTCCATGCAATGCTCGGAGATGGCCTTCCTGATGTCGGCTTCGGTGACGATGATGAAATTCCAATCCTGCAGGTTGCCGGCCGAGGGCGCGTAGTGCCCTGCCTCGATGATTGCCGTGATCTTGTCGAACTCGACCGGTTTCTGGAGGTAGGAGCGGCAGCTCCTCCTGTTCTTGATAGCCCAGAGCACGTCCATGGTGGTGTAAGAGGATGATTCCTATTTATAAGTTGCTGTTTATTTCAGCCTCGCCCCGCACTTATGGCAGAAGTTGCTCGTGGTGTAGTGCCGCGTGCCGCATTTCGGGCAAGAGATGATGTTATGGCGTGCCGGGTGCTGGTGTTGTTCCTGCATGGCGTGTTCCTGTTGCCGTAGTTGCTTGTCGTATCGCCGTTCTTCTCCTTTCATGGTCTGCTGCTCCTTGCTCACGAATTGCTTCACGACGACTTTGCCGAGTCCGAAGACCGTGATGATGATGCCGAGGTAGAAGAACAGGAGCATGAACGTGCTGTCAGGGTCCTTGAGCTGCGTGTACTTGGCGAAGATGGCGATGGCCGCGCCGACGATGACCCATGCGATGCTGGGGATGGGGATATGCCCTTCGCGCACCTTTTTCATAGTGGTCTTGCGCGTGTCGCTTCTTATAAGCTTTATTGTTGCTTCAGAAGTGATAAAATGGGGCTGGGAGGATTTGAACCCCCGTCGGGCGGCCCCGAACCACCAGTGATACCAAGCTACACTACAGCCCCTGGGTGTTGGAAGAAAAATCCGTGTTTTTTAAATGTTTGTGGCCGAAAACTCTAAAAAGGTGATGTGTTTAGTGGGTGGTATGGCGAGAGATCGCGATCCCTACGCTGATCACCCAGTACATGATGATTACGTCGAGCCCGGGACAACGAAGAAGATGGACGAGTTCGACCGTCGGATGAAGGAGCGTCAGGAGGAGTTCGAGAGGGACGAGTATCGTACGCTCCGTTGCTCGTGCGGCTATGAGTTCCAGGAGAAGCATGGGAAGAGGGTGACGAGGTGCCCGTATTGCGGTCGCGGACCGGAAGCGTTCCGGGAGAAGCCCTCTGCGCAGGACTTGCTGGACAAGTCTGATAATGAAAAATGATTATGTTGGCGTAATCCTTTCTTTTCTGCCCATGTGTTGTCGCAAGGCTTCAGGAATAATGACAGAACCGTCTGGTTGCTGGAAATTCTCGAGGATGCCGACCATGATGCGTGACGTCGCCAACGCAGTGTTGTTCAACGTGTGGCAATAGTCGCGATCGCCCTTCTTGTCAACGTACTTGATGTTCAATCTTGTTGCCTGCGCCGCGGTCAGGTTCGAGCAGCTCATGATTTCCCCGTAATCCTCAATGGTCGGCCGCCATACCTCGACGTCGTATTGCCGCGCCTTCAAGTCCCCGAGGTCGCCGGTGCACATCTCCGCGACGCGATAGGGCAGCCCGAGCGCTTGGCAGATATCCTCAGCATTCGCTAACAACTCATCGAACAGTTCCCAGCTCTGCTCAGGCGTGCAGATGATGACCTGCTCGACCTTGTTGAACTGGTGCGTCCGCCACAAGCCTTTCTCGTTGATGCCGTGCGAACCTATCTCTTTCCTGAAGCACACCGAGTAAGAAGCGAGCTTGATAGGCAAGTCTTCCTTTCGCAACGTCTGATCAATGAACTGACCGATCAAGGAATGCTCTGACGTGCCGATCAGGTACAAGTCCTCCCCTTCGACCTTGTAGATCATGTCATCCATCTCCTTGAACGACATCACGCCGTCGATGATATTCCTCCTGACCATGAGCGGTGCTTCCGTATATTCATACCCTTTCTCGACCATGAAATCCACCGCGAACCGGATGAGCGCCTGGTTCAGCAACGCCAGGTCTTTCTTCAAGTAGTAGAACCCGTTCCCTGCAACAAGTGCCGAGGCGTCGAAGTCCGCGACATCCAGCGATTCCGCAAGCTCCACATGGTTCTTCACCTTGCCGGTCTTCTGCTCGCCCCAGGCCTTGCGCTCGACGTTCTCAGTCTCATCCTTCCCTTGCGGCACGTCCGGGTGCACGATGTTCGGGATGCCGAAGAGATACTCCTTGATCTTCTGCTGCGCCTTGTCAGCGGCCTCTTCCAAGCACTTGATCGTCTTGGGCAGCTCTTTGGCCTGGGCAAGCAGCGCTTTCGCGTCCTTGCCCGCCTTCTTCGCCTTGTTGATGCTCTCAGAGACCTCGTTGCGTTCGTGCCTGAGGTCATCCAAGGACTTCTTGTCCTTGCGCCACTGCTCATCCAACTGTAAGAGATCATCTACCCAGGCGAGCTTTTCATCCTGCCCCTTATACGAAATGTTAGCCTTGACTTTCTCCTTGTTCTCCCGGATGAACCTGACCGTCAGCATGAGTTGATGCTACTCGTCATTCCTATTTAAGCTTTCTCCCACCCATAAGTATATAAATGAAAAGCGGCGTTCAAGAGGACATGGTGGCGAGGAAGAGGGGTGGAAAGCAGCGGGCTTCTCAAAAAAAAATACCTGTCAAGCCAGTCATTCCCTGTTGTACCGCGTGCCACTCACCGAGCGTTGACGTCATGGTCATCCATGGCAAGGAGCAGTTCGTGTGCCGCCGTTGCGGCCACGTCAGCGCGATGCGAGAAGACAAGCCCGTGGATGAGGTCCGGCAGCTGCACCTCTACCGGAACCGGCACGTGCACGCGACTGCGCGCCACCGCCGCTACCGTCGCCACCAGTCCTTTTACGCGTTCCTGGAACGCTTCCACCTACGGTTATGGTTCAAGATATTGAGCACCACGTTCCTCGGCTTCGGGGTGGTGTTGTTGGCCACGACGCGACCCTGGACCGGCGCGTTGTTCCTCGTCATAGGGGTCGTGGGTTTCACGACCTCGTTCAGGTTTTTCAGGTGAGCGCGTGGCAGGGATGAAGACGAGGCGAAGCACCGCATGATCTACATCGCCGCCGGCCTGGCATTAATCGTGAACCTCCTGTTGTTGGCGTCAGAAAGCAGCGGAGGCCAGCTGCCGTTCATCATTTCCTTGCTCATGCTCGTCCTCCTGTTCTGCCTGCGCGCGTTCCTGCACTTGAAGGAAGAGGATCACTTGTTGGCAAGACTCGACGTGTTCCTCGCCATGATCTTCTCGATAACGAGCATCGTCCTCTTTGCCGAAGTGGCGCGGATGGCCGTGTTCTACGTCGACACGTTGAGCGACTTGGCGGACCAGGCAGTCATCTTCTTCATCGGCCTGAACGTCGTCGTGCTGCTGCCCTTCGTGGTCGTATCATTATTGGCGTTGTACCACGCATTGCGGCATGTACGACGAAAAGAACGATAGTGAGGTACGCCGCGGGTGGGATTTGAACCCACGATCCCAAAGGGACAGGATGTTTACGCAAAGGCCTATGGCCTCCTGGTAGCAATCTTTCGCTCGAAACGTCTGCGAGACGCTTCAATCTGCGCAATACCAGGCTATGCGACCGCGGCAGATGTGGTTGTACGAACCCTCATCACCTTAAAAAGCTTTTCCTCGAGCACAAACCTTTTAAACAAAGTCATGCAAGAAAGAGCCTCATGAGAGGTGCGCTCTTCCTGTCATTATCATTGCTCCTGCTCCTTTCCTGCGCCGCTGCCGAGCCGTATGAGTTCGCGTCGCTAGTGATTGACGGCTCATTGACGAATCCGGTCATGATCGTCGAGGAGGGCAAGCGCGCGTCCATCTCATCCTTGACCGCGAACATCTCCTGGTTCCCTCGTGAACGGCCAGGCCAAGACGTCCTCTTCTTCACGACAGTGCCGGACGCCGAGGTCGGTGACCGGAGCGTGACGTTCTCCTTGACCAAGCCCATGCTCGGCGCCCATTCCTTCGATATCGAGTACCAGGTCGAGACCGCGGCTGACGTCGTCGAGGTGGTGTTGCCGGTCACTTTCCCCTTACCGCCAGTGTCGCCGGACCTGGTGACGTACTTGCACCCCACGGAGACGATCGACATCAACGATGACATCAGCTCCTTGGCCGCTGACATCGTGGGCGGCGAGGATGACTTGTTCAAAGCGGTGGTTTCCTTGGCGTTGTGGACCAAGCAGCACATCGGGTACGACTTGTCCACGGTGAACGTCGAGGCGTCGCAGCCGTCGTCATGGGTGTTGGAGAACCGTCGGGGCGTGTGCGACGAGCTCACCAACCTGTTCATTTCCTTCTGTCGCTCGTTAGGCATCCCTGCCAGGTTCGTTTCCGGGTTGGCGTACACGAACGCCGAGGACTTTGAGGAGGGGTGGGGCGCGCACGGCTGGGCCGAGGTGTATTTTCCCGGTGCTGGCTGGGTCCCTTTTGACGTCACCTACGGACAGCTGGGATGGGTGGACGCCTCCCATGTCGTGTTCGCGCAGGGAGTGGATAGCGGCAAGTACGCTTCTAGCTATTCGTGGCTTGGCAGGGACGTCCAGGTGGACGTGGTGGGTATGCAGTTAGCGGCTTCGCTGGTGAGCGAGGGCGAGCTGCTTAACCCCTTGCTCACGTTGGACGTCCGGCCGTTGATGCCTGGGGTCGGCTTCGGCTCTTACCAGTTGGTCGAGGTGGAGATATCGAACCCTACTGATCGGTACGTGGCTGATGAGCTCCAGTTGGCGTTGGTGGATGGCTTCTCCATGGTCGACCCGGCCCATCAGGCCGTCGCACTCGCTCCTGGTGAGTCTACCGAGGCGTATTGGCGCGTGTTGGTTGATGAGGGGCTTGATGCTGGTTACTTGTACACGTACCCGTTGATCGTGCAGTCGGTGCGCGGCGCCCGTGCCGAGTCGTCGTTCACGGTCGTGACCGCTGCGCGGAAGTTGTCGTTGTCGTGGGTCGACCGTTTCAAGGAGGACTTGGTTGCTGGTGAGTCTTCGCCTTATGATGAGCACGTGTCGTTCAGCTGTGAAGTCGTGGGTGGTGTCGCTCCTCGCCCTCGTGAGTCCATCCCGTTCATGTGCTCGTTGATGAACGATGGCGGGTTGTCGTTGGACGCTGTCGAGGTGTGCTTGGAGTCGTCGTGCGAGACGGTCGATGTGGCTGCGGGCGCGTCTGCGTCGGTGTCGTTCTCGCATGTCTTCGCCGAGCCGTCGTTGTACGCGTTGTCGTTCTCTGCGTCGCATTCCTTGGTGGAGTCGTATTCTTTCGTCTCCTTGGAGGTGGTCGAGGAGCCGGTCGTCCGTATCGAGAACGTCTCTGCGCCTGCGTCGCTTGATTACGCCGCTGCTGGCATCGTCCATTTCGAGGTCGTGCACGCCGCTGGCGTCCCGCCGCGCGACGTCATGGTCACTTTGCGGGGTCCGCGGATGAGGAATACGTGGGAATTCGCAGAATTCACTGGTGTCAAGGTGTTTGACATCACGCTTGCGGGTAATGCGTTGTCGCTGGATGATGATGCGTTCACGCTTGGGGTGTCGTATCGTGACGATCGCGGTGCCCGGCGGAGCGTGGTCGAGTCGTTCAATGTCGCCTTGGCTGATGTGACGTGGTGGCAGCGGGTCTTGTTGTGGTTGGAATCCTTCTGGTAAGAAGCGTTGTTGTCTTGGGCAGTTTTTCTCCGAGGCCTAGCTTTACGCTGCGATGTAGTGAGAACCACCAGCTGGGAGCGCGGTGAATTGCGTCCTGAGGCGGTAATTATTGAAGCGGTTGCTCATGGTCCTGGAGAACACGTTGCGTTTTTGTAGGGTCAGATGCTGCACACACACCACCAGTATACATAAATGTAACGTAGAGGGAAGTCGATATTCTTTATAAAACTTTCGGTTTTTTTAGAGGAGCGGCCCACATATTTTCATTATGCACATTTTTTCTTGAAACATTTATAAATGCTTCTTGTCAGGACAAGCACTACTTTTTTATATCTCTGATGCTCGAAAAGACGCATGGACATCTTCCTCTGGGCTTTGATTGGCGGCTTCGCGTTGCTCATCCTCGCAACGCTCTGGAACGTCCTCATGGCACCGAAAGAACGCAAAAAGCCACGGTCACTATACCAGCACTTCATGGACAAGTACGGCTTCACCACGAACGACGACGCGAACACGTTCAACGGGTTCTACCAGGGGAAGAGCGTGCAGATCACCACCAGCCCTCTCAAAGCGTTCATCCCGGTCGCGAATCCGCGCGGCATCCACTTGTTGCTGGAAAAAGGCGATAAGACAGCAGTCGACGATCTCGTCGACACCCCCATGGAAGGATTGCAGGAGGCAGTCGTGAAAAGCAATTATCCCATGCTCGTCACCGAGATGCTCGATGAACAACTCATCAACGACCTCAACAACCAACCGCACTACGCCTTTGAGCTACGCGATGGCATCATGGTCCGATGTCCTTCTCTGCGAAAAGCCGATGAGCTGGAAGAACTCTTGCGCATCGGCGTACGACTGGCGAAAGCGTTAGAACAAATAAACTACGCGTATCAAAAATGAGAATCACCATCACCGGTCCTCGTTCTGTAGGCAAGACCACGACGGCAATACTGCTCGCTGAACAACTCGGCTACGACTACGTCTCCGGCGATGAAGTAATGGACAAAGAGTTGAAACCATTCGGCGGATTGGAGAAATGCATGAAAGACGAACGAGACGATATCATCAATAATCGCATCTTGCCTTGCGCAAGAAAAGCATTACAACAAGAAAAGACAATATTTGACCAAGCAGGAGGGGCACTCACTGTCGAAGAAAACAATATAGGAGAAGAATTCCAACAACTCTTACGAACAAAAACGTTCGTAATAGGATTATTACCAAGCATGAACGACGAACAAGCAATAGGCTTCTTATTCCAAAGAGAACGCCATCGACCGCACTTCCACCACGTATCGGATGAAGAACTCAAAGCGATAGTACAAAAACATTATAGAAAAGTCAAGCAAGCAATACACGAAGTGACAAAACACATTATCTACACCGCACGGCTCAATCCGCAAGAAGTCATTGACTGCTGCAAGGATATTATCAAGGGCAAATCTTTATAAAAGGGCGGGGTTTTCTTGGGTTCGCTTCGTTATAGCGGGGTGGAGCAGTCAGGAGTGCTCGCAGAAACCCTTTCATTTTTTTTTTGAAAGGGTTGCGGAAGGCTCATAAAAGGGTTATCTAACCCTTAGAGGCACCCTGAGGTCATCGGTTCAAATCCGATCCCCGCTATTTTTTTCTTTTTCCACTGGTCAAGCGTGTCCGCAGTGAATAAATAGTCCTTTTTGTATCTGAACCCATGTTCATCATTGATGAGAAACTCGCCGAACTTGTCGGCATACTGTTAGGTGA
>WJKR01000020.1 GCA_014729015.1 Candidatus Woesearchaeota archaeon
CGCTGACACCAGACAGCATCAGCAACCTGGCTATCGGCGACGACCAAATAGTCACTGTGGACGTCGAAGTGCCCGACGACCAAGAACTCGGTGACTACAGCGGCAACATCACCATCTACGAGGGTAACACACCCCGCGCCACCGCAGACCTCGACCTCACCGTCGAACTCGGCAACCACCTCGTCATCAAGAAAGTCAGATTCACCGGAGAACGCGACAGCGACACCGCGAAAAAGGACGACGACGAGCTCAAGTGGGACGACGACGAAGAACCGCGACCAGGAGAAACAATCACCATCGAAGTCGAGGTCGAGAACGACTTCGAAGACAACATCGAGATCGAAGACATCGAGATCGAAGTTCGCAACGATAATGACCTCGACTGGGACGAAGACGAGAGCGTCTCAGACCTCGACGACGGCGAAGAAGACACCGCCACGTTCGAGCTCGAAATCGACCAAGACGTCGACGACGACACCTACGACATCGAGATAGAAGTCACCGGCGAAGACGAGGACGGCAACACCCACGGCGAGACCTGGACCATCGAACTCGAAGTCAAGAAGCTCGACGACGACCTCCGCATCACCGACACGCGACTCATCCCGAGCAGCTTGACGTGCGAGGACAAGAACGTCAGGCTCGAAATCACCATCGACAACGTCGGCGAAGACGACCAGAGCAGGGCAGTCCTCCTCGCAGAGAACAGCCAGCTCGGCATCGAAGAAATCATCAGGTCCATCGAAGTGGACGAAGGAGAAGACGTCACGAGGACCATGCTCCTTAGCCTGGACGAGCTAGAAGCAGCGGGCTCCTACCCCATCCTCATCAGCGTGTTCACCTCGGGCGACAAGGACGACCTGACAGACGTGGCCACGGTCCAGCTTCCTGTCATAAGCTGCGACACCACCGACGATGAGGCAGAAGAGGAAGAAGAGGAAGGAGAGGAAGAAGACATCGAAGTCGTCACGCCGACACCGACCGTGACCGGCAGCTTCGTTGCCAGCACCAGCGGCGAGCCGAGCAAGCAATTCATCGACACCACGAGCGACCTGTACATGGGACTGCTCATCGGCATCGTAGTCCTGCTCGCAGTACTCGTCGTCGTCGCGGCAACAGCAGTGTTCGGCAAGAAAAGGTAGAATTATTTTTTTCTTATCATTCTTTCTCACTACCGCCGATGGCTAATCGTAACGCTTCCATCTTCTCGCGAGACAGCAGCAACTTCTCGTTCGCCTTCATGACCAAGAACTTGATGTATTGCTCATCGAACAACAACTTCCCACCACTACTAAGAGGAGTGTCGACCCGTTCATTGCCCACTATCTCGATCATCACCCGCTCCTTATCCTTCGCGCCCACACTGATAATACCGGAACGCTTCCAACCCTCGCCCTGGCACACCCTCAACAACCACTCAGCAGCAGCCTGATCCTTACACGCGACATGGAAGATGGGCGGCTCCATGCGCAGCCACAACGTCTCCTGAGGAATACCCTGTAACACCTGCAGAACATCCTTGGCGTGCGCGACATCATGCGTGACAAACAACCACTCCGCATCATGCTTCTTCCCAGAAACAGGCTCCTTGAAGACATTGATACGACCAGCACAACTAGAAGTGGTATAATACTCATCCAACGCATTAATAGTCTTGATGAACGGCCACGCCTGCTCGTCCACCTCGCCCTTGCGAGAATTGTCAGACCTGCCTAGCCTATGCAACACCTTCCGCTTCGTGGACACGAAACCCTTCATAGCGGCAAGAAAGCACGTGATTGATTAAAAACTTACTGCTTCTCCACGAACTTCCGCAACGTCGTCACGAACTTCTCAGCCTCAGCGACCAACTTGTCGAACTCAGACCCCTTCATCGACTTCCTCTTCCGATGCAGGACATCCTTAGACAACGTATAGAACTTCCGCATCGACCCCGGCACCCAGGACGGCAACAACCTCTTCTTCACCATCTTGTCCTGCAACAAATCAGCCACGTGCTCAGGAGACGGCGGCACCTCATTGACGCTCATCAGCGCGGCATGCGCGGCGTCCACCACCGACCAGTACAAATCAACGACGGCCTGCAACACGTGCCAATCGGTGTTGTTCAACGTCTGGCTAGCACGGGACAAGTACGTCCACACACTCTCAGGAGAAGGCCTGATGCGCCCCTGATGCAGCAATAACTGCAACGGATCAAAAAACCCGGTATCCAACAAGGGATAGCCGTCACGCAAGATATTGATCGCTACGGGATCGCCACAGCGCACGTACTCCCAGAACGCCGAGAACTTCAGCGTCGTGACGTGCAGCCGACGAGAGATGTCACGGATCAGCTTGCCAGAAATCACGCGATACGTCTGGATCAGTTCAGGAGTCAACCGCAACGACACGTCATCAATCACCACAAGTACGTCAACATCGTTCGCGCCCTGCTTCTTACGAGCAGTACTGCCGAACAACACGATAGCCTTGACGAGGTCCCTACACTCCTCGTGGCACCGCTTCGCGAAGCTGTACGCAAGATCAATATCGTCCTTCTCGTACTGCTCCTCGGCGCGGTGACGCCGTTTCTCGATAGAGAAATCCACCCTCCAAGCTCACCTCTTCATTCCTCACTTCTCTCTTCCTATATATAGCTTTCTACTCCAACGGCACCTCGGTCCAAGGACGCCAATCATTCGACGGCACATACGCGCCTGCGATGAAGAACGGCGGCGCGTTATACCCAAAGTGCTGGTGTTGCACCTGGTTGAACCGGGGCAACCGACCGACACCGTACACCGGGCTGCCCACCAAGCGCATCGTATCAGGCAACGCCGTCGTAATGTTGAACGATCCTGGTTCGACGGTCATATCCCGCATGCCCAGCTTCTCCATACGCTTCATGAACTCCTTCATCGGCACATTCCCCTGGCCGGGCGTCAAGTGCTCATCACCATACCCATAATTGTCCGTCAAGTGCAAATGCCCGACAACGCCGTCCTTCACCAACTTCTCCGTCTCATTCAGCATCCACTTCTCGAACGCCTTCTCCCGCTCCTCAGCAGTCTTGTACTTCTCGTTACCATGCTCATCAAGAGGATTAAAATACTGCCGCCACATATTCATGTGACCAATGTCCAACGTCGCCTGAATATGGTTCTGCGCCTCCTTCAAGCCCTGCTCCTTACTACTGACCTTGTGCTCGCGCAACAACTGCTCCGCCATCTGCTTCCGGCTCTCTTCCACGACGCGCCGCATCTCCTCAGGATGCGAGCCGTACACGTGCTGGTCCCAGTTCTCAGGAGCGGCGTACAACGGCTGGGACAACCGCTTCCTCTTCGTCTCTTCACGGGCCATCAAGCCGATCTTAGCGATGCTCTCAGCAGTCTTTTCCAAGCCGTAATTCTCAGCGGTCTGCATGTTCTTGATCATGTCCTCGTACTGCTTCGCCTGCGCGTCAGCAGCAGCAGACGACTCGTGGATGTGACGCATGTGATTCTCGGCATCCTTGATATCTTCCTTAATCATCTCGGTCGGGAGCTTCCAATCACCACGCAAGAACGACCTTGACTGGACGCCGTAACGCTCGTCAACGAGCTGGCGCAACCGATCGCGCTCCTCAGGAGGCAAGTCACCCTCATACGCCTCGTACAGCTTCAACGCCTCACGAAGCTTCCGCTGCTGACGTTGGTGCATCTCATACATCTGCGCATGATACAAGCTACTCCCTTTGAACTGCAACACCCGGTTCTCCAACTCCGTGCGCGCATACAACTCCTCAGGCGTCACCTCATTGGCAGGATGCGTCTTGTTCCACTCCTCGGCGCGCTTGACGAAATTGTCCCATGTCAACCGCTGCACACTAAAATTCATGCCTTCAGGATTCCACTCGGGCACGCGCTCAAACAAGACGCTCACGTTGTTGGTGTGCCTCGGGATGACCTTCCCATCCACCGTGACCCAATCATCAGCGGACACCTGATGCTTCACCACGTTGTCCTGCTCATCCTTGACGTCGACGACCTTGCCTACCATGTCAGGCAGGTCCTTGCCGACAGTCTTGTAAATGGGCTCGTACACCTCCTTGTCCTTCTGGATACCCTCGATGAACTTCCCTGTCCTCTTGTCAACGACCAGCAACTGCGTATCCTTATCCTCGGTATCATACCCCTTGAACATCCACTGCTTCTCGTTCTGCAACGTCCGCTTCCCGGCATAGGTCATCGGGCGCTGCCACTCAGACAAATGGAACACAATCGCGCCGCCGTCGGTCACGTCACCAGCGAAGTTGATCGCCCGCTTCACCTCGCGCAACGCCTCCTCGCGCTGCGCCCCACTAAAACCGCCCTGACCGATGCCCGCGAGCGACTCATTATGCACCGACGCATGCACCGACGACTTGATATCATTGATAGTCAACAACTCCTTCATGTCCCGCCGCTCCTCGCTGCCGTACGACTCGGGCGTCGGCTGCTGCGACGTCCCCTTACCCTTACCGATGAATTCGAACTCGAGCTTGCCAGCGCCCTCCATGATGCGGGACTTGACGGACTCCAGCGCGTTCCCCATAGGATTCGTCGTGGTGCCGAGATCAGCGGTGCCGAAGCTCAACGCATCCCCAACCGCTTCCTCGTCCTCGCTCATCATCGGCTCAATCACCTGATGGCTGCTCAGCTGGTCCATCCCCCCATAATACTCATTACTGGTAAACTGCACGATCATCCCTCCTATCCAGATCATACAACCCGTCCTGCACGTCATGCATGCGCTGATCCAAACGCTTCAACACCTCTTCGGTCCTCGCAAGGTAGTTCCCGCGCTCCTGATCGACGCGGCTCAGCTCCTGAGACGAGTACCCCTCGGTGATGGTGTCCGTCTGCTCGCGAAGCTCAGCGACGCGACGCTGCTCCTCAGACGTCATGTACCCCTTCTCCTCGATGGAGCGCAACTCGTTGTACAGGTTGTAGTCAGACAGCTCGTACAAGTTGTTCGGCATGAGCCGCTCCAAAAGGCTGCCGTACGTGACGTGCTCAGGAGTCTCTTCAGGAGCCTCATCGCCCACCGCTTCCTCGAGCGACGCAGCCGACTGCTCCTCATAGGCTCGTTCCCCTTCCAATTCAAGCTCTTCCATGCTCTCATCCAACTGCTGCTTGGTCCTCTGGAGCTCCTCCTCCTTCTCCTGCCGCAGTCGCTCCAACTCCTGCCGCCGTCGCATCTGCAACTCCTTCAAGCGCTTGACGCGCTCAGCAGGGGGGAGATGCTTGATATCAGCTTCGGTATTGACCATGACTTACCAACTCAACAACTGGTGCGCCTTCTTGTAGTTCTTGTACGCCTGCCACATAGGTCTCGCAGCGGTCTTCGCGGCAGCCGCCGAGGAAGAAGGATTGAAGCCTGCACCAACCTTCGACTTCTTGAACGAGAAGGAAGGGATGAGACCACCCACCAATTCACCAACGCCCTTGAATATCTCCACGAACGGCTCCAGTGGCGTGTCACCAACCGCCGGCCTGAACTTCACCTTCTTCTTGTCCTTCGGCTGCGCAGAAGCACCGAACTTCTTATGGACATCCCTGTCGAACACGTCCTTACCCGCATCGTTCAAGTACTTCTCCAAGTCGTCGCCGAGCTCGTCCATGGCCGCGCTGACCGACTCGTCCACCAAGAACAACAAGTTGCGTTCCTCGTCCTCCTTGAGCTTCTTGTACCGCTCGATGTGATTATCGCTCCAACCATAGGCGCGCAGCG
>WJKR01000021.1 GCA_014729015.1 Candidatus Woesearchaeota archaeon
AGATAGAGGAGTACAGCCTTACATACGATGACGTGTTGGCCCCGACGTTTACTAACGGCTGATCATCCTGTCTGCCGGTATTCTTTGCCGCCCATCTTGACGACTTTGCCTTCCTTCTCCGCCGGCTTGTGCTCGAACCCGAACTGCGAGAGGTATTTGTGGTCGAGCTTGTTGTCTTTATGAGCCTTGACGATGCTATAGAGATGCCTTCCGTTCGCTCGGAGGAGCTTGCCGTGATCGGTCATGTCCGTGCCGTACTTGTCCTTGAGGTGGAGTTTGACTGCTTCTTGGACTTCTAGTGGTTCGTACTTGCCGAGATCCCTCGATATCTTGTTCGAGAAGTAGTTGTCGACGGTTTTCGTGACGGTATACTCCTGGTTCCCTTTGATACCTTGGTTTAGGACTTCCCACACCTTTGCTTCCTTGTCGTCGACGAGTTCGAGGACGTGTTGCATGAAGCTCTGGTCCCTGGTGTATTGCGGGTTGTGCCCTATCTGGCTGTGCAGAAGGTTCATGACGTGCTCGAAGTGCTCTCGCTCGTTCAGGCCTTGTTCCTTGGCGACTTGTTTTGCGCGATCTGCTGCTCGGTGGTTGATGACGTCGAGGTATTCGAGCGCGCGGTTCTTCACGATATCGAGGATCTTGTCCTTGTGGCCGTATGCTTTGTCGTTGTCATTGATGCCCGCTTTCTGGAAGTCTTTCACGGTGTTCTGGTACATCTCGTCGAACTTGAGGTGGTTGTTCTTGGTGAGCACGCCTTGGTACCGCTCTTGGTGCTCGTAGTTGGTATCGATGGTTTTGAGGATTTCTTTGTGATCGACGTCTGAGACGAGGTCGTTGATGTGCTTAATCTCTTTTTCTTCGTCACCCATGGTTATTCACCTGCGCTTGTTTCAACCTTCCTGCTTTATATATTTTTTCTTTGTGAGTGGTGACTCGCCGCTCGTGATTGTTCCGTTGCTCCCGACACAATATTTATAAAGTGCGGTTGGTTCGTGCCTCTCATCCTAATTGATTGAGGTGTTTCGTCCTATGCCGAAGAAGAAGCGTACTGCTCATAAGAAAAAGAAACCGACTCCTGCACGGAAAGAACAGTCTGAGGTCAAACGTTCAGACCTGATGGAGAACTTGCCGGCTGACATGCCGGTGGAGAGCAAGCAGCGCTTGGAAGACATCAAGGTCATGCTGGACAAGTTTCAGAAGAAGGCGCTGGCGAAGTTCGAGGACTACGTCATGGGCTTGGCCTTGTTGCCGCCGACCAAGGCCAAGGAGGTCGCGAAGCAGGAGGAGCGCGAGCTGTCCAAGGCAGAGGCGGAAGAGGTCGAGAAGCGCGTCAACGTCTTGTTGTTGGTCGATGATGCTGACAGCAAGAAGATGGGCAAGGAAGAACTCAAGGAAAAGCTCAGCACTGTCTTCCAGAAGATGGCCAAAGAGGTGGACAAGCACCTCCACCCCGTCACGGTGCTGTTGTCAGAGTTGTGGCAGTCCTGCTATGATGCCAAGTACGACCTGGTGCAGATGATCGCCATGGCCGCCCCGGTGTATGACAAGGGCATGCTCGCCGCCATCAAGATCTCGGAAATCCACAAAAGCATGGTGCTCAAGAAGTTCGAGAAATACATCGTCTCCTACGTACTCGCAGGGTCGTTGGTGCAGGGCCGGGCAACGCCGAAATCTGATATTGACGTGTTCATCGTCGTGGATGACACGGATGTCAAGAAGATGACCCGCGCCGAGTTGAAGGATAAGTTGCGTGCGATCATCATCAGCATGGGCTTCGAGGCCGGCAAGATGACGGGTATCGAGAACAAGCTGAACATCCAGGTGTACATCTTGACGGATTTTTGGGAGAACATCAAGGAAGCGAACCCGATCATCTTCACCTTCCTCAGGGACGGCATCCCGTTCTATGACCGCGGCATCTTCATGCCCTGGAAGCAGTTGCTGCAGATGGGCCGCATCAAGCCGTCGCCCGAGGCGATTGACATGTTCATGAGCACAGGCGAGCAGATGGTGGACCGCATCAAGAGCAAGCTGCGGGACATCGCCATGGACGACTTCTTCTGGGCCGTCCTGACGCCGTCGCAGGCAGCGCTGATGCTGTACGGCGTGCCGCCGCCGACGCCGAAGGAGACGCCTTCCTTGCTCAGGGAGATCTTCGTGAAGAAGGAGAAGATATTCAAGGAGGAGCAGGTGAAATTGTTGGAGGGCGTGCTGCGTACGCGCAAGTCCATGGAGCACGGCACGAAGAAGCACGTGTCGGGCAGGGAGCTGGACGGGTTGTTGCAGGGATGCGAGAAGTACTTGCAGGAGCTCAAGCAGCTGTTCAAGCGCATCGATGAGATTAAGGAGAAGGAGTCGGTCGTGGAGTCGTACGAGACGGTCGCCACGGTCGCGCGTGACGTGCTGCGCATCGAGGGCGTTCACAAGGTCAAGGATGACGCCATCCCGCAGGTGTTCAAGGACACGGTCGTCGCGAAGGGTGTCATGCCGGCACGCATTGGTAGGTTGGTCAAGGAGGTCTTCGCGGCCAAGCATGATTATGACAAGGGGAAGTTGACCAAGGCGGAGACGCAGCAGGCCAAGAAGGTTTCCCGGGAGTTGCTGAAGGACTTGGTCGAGCACCTCCAGTTGAAGCGCGGCCGGGAATTGGAACGGACCAAGATCAGGGTGAAGCATGGCGGGCGGTACGGCGAGGTCATCTTGCTAGGCAACCAGGCGTTCATCGTCCATGATATCGACCACGAGGAGAAGGAGATTAGCGTGGCCGATGTCGGCGATGATGGTGGCTTGCAGAAGGTGCGGGGGGCGTCGCTCGAGGAGCTGGAGCACGCGCTGGCCAAGGTAGAGATCCCTGCCAAGACGTTCATCAAGCAGCCCATCTTCGACGATCTCGTGAAGCTGTTCGGCAAGGACGTGGAGATACTGGTGAATTATTAGCGGTTGCCGAAACCATTAAATAGTCTTCTTCCTACCCTTTCTTATTAGGTGATGTCGGTATGAAGATGGGGTATGTGGTCGCTGATGCCATGACGACCAAGCCGTTGACGGTCTCGCCGAAGACATCGATTAAGGAGTGCGCTGCCCTGATGAAGCAGCACGACGTGAGCAGCATGCTCGTCAAGCAGGACAAGGAGCTCGTCGGTATCGTGACAGGCAAGGATTACGTGTACAAGGCCGCGGTGCAGGGCTTGTCAGGCGGTGACCCGGTCAGCACTATCATGTCCAAGGTGAAGTACACGGTCGAGCCCGATGCGGACATCGTGGACGCGTTGAAGCGCATGAACAAGTACAACGTGCGTCATTTGCCGGTGATGGATGATGATGAGTTCGTCGGTTATATCACCATGACTACTATCTTGAAGATCGAGCCGCAGCTGTTCGAGTTGTTCGCTGAGAAGATTGAGTTGCGTGGTATTAGCCCTGAGAGTTCGTTGCGGGACGCGTTTGACCGGGAGTTGTCTGGGCAGTGCGAGTCGTGCGGTAATTATTCTTCGCGTTTGGTGGAGAGCGAGGGCAGGATGGTCTGCCCTAACTGCGTGTTACGGTAGTGCTCGTGCTTCTCCCGGGCCGCATTCCTTGCACGTCGCGTCGTACAGCACCCATTCCTTCGCGTATGGTTTCGAGAAGAGCTTGCTCTGCGGCAGCCATGCCTCGACCGAGACGTGGCGTGGCGTGTGCTTGAATCGCGTGAGGATGCCGACGCTGCGCATGAGGCTGGCGAGGAGTATGGCGTGGCCGTCGCAGTCAGCGGCTCCTGCGAGGAGGGTTTCTTGCGGCAATTCGTAGTATTCGTTGATGGGGTCTTTGACGTACGCGATGTTTTCTTGCACGAAGTAGTGCAGCGCGTCTGCGTAGCACCGGTCGTCCGCCTTGCTGCACGCGCTGGTCACGATGCCTGCCGCGACGGCCTTGATGTCGGGGTGGTCGTGGGTGACGTACTGGTCGATGTCGTTGCTCGTCGGCCGCTCCGGGACGGCGAGGCTTGCTGGTAGCACGTCGCTGATCGCGGGGATGTCGTTGCGCTTCGGCCTGACGGGCAGGGAGTCGCTGGGGAATGCCCAGAGCGCTAGGAGCATGATTAGGATGACCGCTCCGAGGTAGTAGGGGAGCATGTTGCGGGGTTTGGGAAGCTTGTCCTTGTCGGTGATGACTTCTTCCAGTATTTTTTGGTGTTCGTCGTCGCTTGCTGCTGTGCTCATGCGGTGCTCTTTTGTACGGGGCGTTTTAAACCTTTCCTTTTGCACAAGATTTATAAATGGTCCTTGGACTTTGTTTGCCAGCATGAGTGATGGCCCGAAGCACGTTGGTTTTATTCTTGACGGCAATCGCCGCTACGCGCGACGGTTGGCGATGCAGCCGTGGAAGGGCCACGATGCAGGCTTGGAGAAAGTCAAGAAAGTGCTGAAATGGTGTAAGGAACTCGATATCAATGAGGTGACGCTGTACTCGCTTTCTATGCAGAACCTCAAGCGTTCCAAGGGAGAGGTTGATTACTTGATGAGACTCTTCTTGAAAGCGTTCAAGGACCTCAAGGAGTCTGATGATCCCGACAAGGAAAGGACCCGTGTCCGTGTCATCGGTCGTTTGGCGTTGTTGCCTGAAGCGGTGCGACGAGAAGCGCGCGAGCTTATGGAGAAGACCAGGGATAACGAGCCGTACACGCTCAATATTGCTGCCGCGTATGGTGGCCGCGAGGAGGTGACGGATGCTGTCAAGGAGATTGCGTCGCTGGTGAAGGGCGGTGAATTGGCGCCTGAGGAGATTGACGTGCCGGTGATTACTGATCATTTGTACTTGCAGTCTGAGCCTGATATGATTGTGCGGACGAGCGGCGAGTACCGAACGAGCAATTTCTTGGTCTGGCAGAGCTGGTATAGCGAGTGGTTCTTTCCGAAGAAGTTCTGGCCTGAGATTGAGCAGGAAGACTTGGTGGCGATGGTCGAGGAGTTCAAAAAACGTGAACGACGTTTCGGGAAATGATTATTCTTCATGCACCGTGGCGGTGAACGTGTAGATGCTGGTGCTGGGTTCTTTCCACGCGTTTCGTAGTAGGCCTGCTTTCTTGCACGTCATGTCCAGCGCTTCTTGTGCGGTTGTGTTTTCATCAAACACTTGCGGTAAGAGGAGTCCTGACAGCCATCCTCGTTGGACGATTAGGCCTGTTTCTCCTGGGGTGAATGCTTGTTGCCGTTTGGCAGGGTCTTCTGAGAGGATTTTTTTTGGTCTGCTCAAGACTGATACTTCTATGGTGATGTCTCGGAGTTCTTCCTTGCTTAAGGGCGGGAATCGGGGGTCGTTCTTCGCCGCTGCTTTCGCTGCTTCTACGACTGTCTCTTTCAATGGTTTGTCCGTGGTGACGTAGCCGATGCAGCCTCGTAACTCGTTGTTTTTGTTGATGGTCACGAAGCAGCCTTGTGGTTCGTCGTAGCCTGTAGGCATGGTTGCTTGTTTTTGAGAAAATAATCCTTCGATGGTTTGCCGTGCGAGTTCGATGAGGGGGTGCGTCATGGGTGCTGAGAAGTGGTGGGACGATTTAAGGTTTACGCCTTGAGCTTGTCGAACTTGTCTGAGAACGCTTTGTTGCTCCTCTTGAGTCGGTTGCACGCGTTGGTCAGCGCTTTTTTCGGTTCGGTTTTGCCTTTGGTCTCGATGATGAATTTTGGGATGCCAATCAACGGGTGGTCGATGTTGTAGGC
>WJKR01000022.1 GCA_014729015.1 Candidatus Woesearchaeota archaeon
CGTCGTACCAGAAGGGATGGCAATCGGTGGACGAGTACCTGAAGCAGACCGCCATCGTGAATCCTCATGTGACCATCATCTACACTAATCCGAAAGCAGAGCAGTTCATCTTCCCCCGAGCAATAGAGGAACTGCCGGAGTTGCCGAAGGAGATCAAGCCGCACCCTTACGGCGTGGAGCTCGGCATGTTGTTGAAGATGCTGCAATGGACGGAGAGCAATACGGTCAAAGCGTTCCTCCAAAAAGAATTCTCTCGTGTTAGCGCTAAAGGAGCGGATGAGATATTGGAGAACGCCCGTGTCAACCCGAAGGCGAAGCCGAAGAAACTAGCGCGAGAAGAGGCGGAGAAGCTCATCAAAGGCATCAGAGAAACGAAACTGATGATGCCGCCGACGGATTGCATCTCGCCAATAGGCGAGGAAGCGCTCATCAAAGGCCTGAAGAAAGAGATTAATGCGGAGTTCTACGCCGCGTGCACGCGGCCGCCGGCGGTCTACAGAGGCAACCCTTTCCAGATAGAAGCCGCTATCGCGTACGGCGGCAACCAATCAACGGAAAGGGCGGCGATGGTGATGCGGTTCGCGAACAAGGTGCCGTTGCTGTACCAGCAAGGCGCGTGCGCAGCGACGGAAAGCATCGCGAAGACGTCGTGGAAAGGGTACGGGCTACAGCAGTCGAACGGCAACTTGCCGCAAGGGCCAGTCACCATAGTGGTGCACATGGCATCAGGCTGGGTGCCGTTCACGTCGGAAGCGAAAGAGGCATTGGCGCATTACCCGGAGATCGTCAAGGAGGTCAAGCTGGGATTGCAGGAGGTCGGTCGCAAGTTGTCGAAGTATACGTTGAAGAAGCGGCGCGTCGGCGATGAATTGAAGAAACGGTCGTACATCGAGAAGTACATCCCGCACTTAGCGGCCGCATTGAAAGACCTCCTGGAATTATCCGATGGCCAAGAAGGCATCGTGGAAGACGAACTCAAGCGCTTGTTGGAGAAGGAACGCGGCCAAGTCGAGGATATGGAATTCGACGCGTCCAAGAACAAGGAGTACGACGAGGAGTTCGCGACGATAGGTAAGGAAGAAGAACGAGCGGGTGATGACGCATGACCCCCATGGACGCGGTGGATAAGGAGGTGGTGAAGAATATCACCGCGCACGCACAAAAGATCTACGACGCGATCAAGAAAGGTAAGAAACCAGTCATCACCTCACCGGTTCGCGCACTATCGAACGTTTCCTACAATGTAAAGGACGGGTTTTTCGATCTCCAGGGAAACATGAAGACCCGTACGTTGACGGCGAGCACGGTGAAGGGATTCGCGCAGACCATGCTGCTGATGAACGAGGCGAAGAAGGTCGTCGAGGCCGACGACATCATGACCAAGCGAGAGGCGTACTACGTCAGCAAGAACTGGGGGGAGGCGAAGTTCGGCGAACAACCGGAGTCTGACGGCGTGATGGACGACATCGAGGCCATGATGCGCGTCTTGCGAGAGGAGCTCGGCTTCATCCCTGAAGAGGACGGCGGCGCGGTCGCCGGCAACCTCGTGATTATCGATCGTGACCCTGACAGCGGCAAGGATGTCAAGATCGATTGTACCAAGTTCGCATCGGGCGCTTATTCTATCCCTTCCAACGTCGAGCACTTCACGTTCGAGACCAAGGCGAAGTTCATCCTGGCAGTGGAAACCGCCGGTATGTTCCAGCGATTGTCCAAGCACAAGTACTACAAAAAAGCGAATTGTATTTTAGTGTCATTGAAAGGCGTGCCTTCACGGGCGACACGCCGGTTCATCAAGCGATTGTCCACCGATAAGGACTTGCCTGTGTACGTTTTCACTGATGGAGACCCCTACGGCTACGGCAGCATCTATCGGACGTTGAAAGTAGGCAGTGGTAATGCAGCTCATGTGAACGAATATTTCTGCGTTCCGCACGCCAAGTTCATCGGCATCACCCCCGCCGATATCGCAGAGTACAAGTTGCCGTCGCACCCGTTGAAAGAAGTGGATGTCAAGAAGATCAAGGACTTGGTCAAGAACGACCCTTTCATCAAGGCGCACAAGCAGTGGCAGAAAGCGTTGACGGAGATGGCGAAGATGAAAGTTCGTTGTGAGCAGCAGTCGCTCGCCGCCTGGGGCTTGAATTTCGTGATTACGGATTATCTTCCTGAAAAAATGAAGGATCCTAAGACTTGGTTACCGTGAGGTTTCTAGCAGTAAAGCCATCCACAACCTATATAAGAGGGACTCACTCCACAAGCATATGGGGTTGCGTGTAGATGAGCTAAGAAAGGATGTTCCTCTTCTTGCAAAAAAGAAACCAATCATCTATTTCGACAACGCGTGCATGACCTTACGGCCGAAACCAGTCATCGACGCCATCAACCAGTACTACGAAGAATTCCCTGCGTGCGCTGGTCGCTCCATCCATTCATTGTCGCAGAAGGTGGACGAAGCAGTGTACAAGGCAAGAAACACCATAAAGAAATTCGTCAACGCGAAACAGGACAAGGAAGTCATCTTCCTCAGGAACACGACCGAAGGCATCAACCTCGTCGCGAATAGCTTCCCGTTCACGAGAGGAGATGTCATCTTAGTTTCTGACAAGGAGCACAACAGCAACCTGCTGCCGTGGCAGGTCGTCGCGAAAAAGAAAGGATTGAAACTCGACGTTGTCAATTCGAACGAGGACAACACGTTCTCACTAGACAACTTCAGAGAAAAACTCAGCACATATCAAGGAAGAGTGAAGATGGTCGCGTTTGGCAGCACATCAAACCTTGACGGCGTCAGCATTCCCACGAAAGCGGTCGTGAAGGCCGCGCACAAGGCAGGCTCGAAAGTGTTGTTCGACGCCGCGCAGACCGCACCGCACCACGAGCTCGACGTCCGAGCAACAGGAGCGGACTTCGTCGCCTTCTCCGGTCACAAGATGCTTGGCCCGAGCGGCATCGGCATGTTGTATGGATCTGAAGCATCATTATCACACCTTAACCACTATACGGTCGGTGGCGAAACAATCCAAGACACCACTTATTATGAGGCGACGTGG
Source organism: Candidatus Woesearchaeota archaeon (assembly GCA_014729015.1). Taxonomy (GTDB): domain Archaea; phylum Nanobdellota; class Nanobdellia; order Woesearchaeales; family WJKR01; genus WJKR01. The sequence goes on from WJKR01000022.1 coordinate 3,054, forward strand.
GAAGAACTGCCGCACCGGTTCGAAGCGGGCCTGCAGCACTACGCCGGCATAATCGGACTGGGAGCAGCAGCATCGTACCTGAAAAAAATCGGTTTGAAAAACATCGAAAAACATGAAATCACGCTCAACAAGCAATTGGATGAAGGCATAAGAAGCATGCCGGGAGCAACCATCATCGGGCCCCATGACGCAACGCAGCGGGGCGGCATCACGAGCTTCAACCTCGCGGGCATGGAGGCGCACGACGTCGCCACCATGCTGTCGGCGAGCAAGGACATCATGATCCGTTCAGGAGCGCACTGCGCGCACTCATGGTTCAACAAGCACAAGCTGCAGGGAAGCGCCCGCGCATCGCTATACTTATATAATACTGAAGAAGAAGTGGCCACATGCGTTGCTGAGCTGAAAGAAGTGGCGAAGCTCGGCAAGAGGTGAACGAATGCTTTTCATAGGCGTCGACCTGGCATGGTCGCCGAAGAACAACACAGGACTGGCAGTCATGGAAGGGGACGAGTTCGGGCTCCGCCTGACAACACTGCGCCTCGTGAAGGAAGACGAGGACATCATCGAGCACATCCACGAAGCGGTGCACGGAAAGCCAGTCTTCATCGCCATCGACGCGCCGCTCATCGTCCCGAACAAGAAAGGAAGGAGAAAGGCGGAGGAGCTCGTCGGCTACTTGTTCGGCCAGTACGAAGCAGGAGCGCACCCGGCGAACAGGGAGCGATTATCGCAATGGTCGGGAAAGGTGCGGGGCGAGCACCTCGTCGAGCAACTCCAAGAGCTAAACATCAAGCACGACCCCTACCTCAAACCGTTAGAACGAACCAGGAAATGCTTCGAGGTGTACCCGCACCCCTCTATGGTCGTGCTGTTCAAGCTCAGCAGGACGTTGAAGTACAAGGCCAAGCCGAAACGGTCCTACGAGGACCGATGGGCAGAATTCTCGACATACGTCGAACACCTCGGCAACCTCAAGGACCTGCACCTGCCAGCAGCAATCACCACCACAGAGGTCACCACGCTCAAAGGGCGAGCGTTGAAGGACTACGAAGACAAGCTCGACGCCGTGTTCTGCGCGTACATCGCGTATTACGCCTGGAAACATCCGAAAAAATGCGAAGTGTTAGGGAACATGCACGAAGGCTACATCCTGACCCCGGTGTTCCAGCGCAAGGAGAAGCAGCTCGAGGAATACTTCAAAAAAGCATAATATTTATAAATCCTCTTCCCTGCAGACACTAGCATGGCAAAACGTGCCCAGGCAGCAATGAACGCGAACGGTTCAGCCATCCTCATCATCATCGTCACCGCCCTCATCGTGCTGTACATCCTCTTCCTGCCGCCGCAGGACCGTGCAGAGCTCCTCGGCGAGACGAGCGGCATCGAGAGCAACGGCGGCTGGGGAAGCAATGGCGACGCAGGGACCGCGCCGTCCACGACGCTGCTCCTCGAGAATGTCGGCAGCGTCGACTACCAGAGCAGCGACGAGCACTACCACACCATCCCATCATTCAGGATAGGCACGAAGACCGAGGGCGGCATACTGAAGAACATCGACTCGTTGTACGTCAAGTCATCAGTCTTCGAGACCATCATCGAGAACATCACGTTCCGCATCGACCCCGACGTGACGTCAGACGCGCGGTTCTCCTTCAACGTCGACCAGCAGGCGAGCGGCAGGCTCATGGTCGTCCTGAACGGCAAGCAGATCATCGACAAAGAATACCTGCCGTCGTCGAGCCAGTACATCGACCTGCCCGGCGAGCAGCTGCAAGCGTTCAACGTGCTCACTATCGGCGTATCCACGCCCGGATGGGCCTTCTGGCGCATGCACGAGTACCAGCTCAGCACCTTGCAAATCACCGGGGACGTCAAGGACCTGACCGGCGCCCAAGCGATGCAGAGCTTCATCCTCGACGATGAGGAAGTGGACTCCTTAGACCGGGCGTCGCTGCGGTTCTACGCTGACTGCACGCCGTCAGAGACCGGCAGGCTGACCATCAAGGTGAACGGCCGCACCGTGTTCTCCGGCTACGCCGATTGCGGCGTGCTGAACACGGTCGAGCTGGACAGGCGCATGCTCGACTGGGGGCAGAACGAGGTCTCCTTCATCACCGAGGAAGGCACCTATCTCATCACGAACATTGACGTGAAGACCGAGCTGGAGGAGCCAGTGTACCCCATCTATTACTTCGACATCGACAGCGTCTACTTCACGGAAGAAGGAGGGGACGAGGACGCGGTGTGCGGCGAGGTCGACGGCGAATGCCCGGACGACTGCTCCCCTGATGTCGACAAGGACTGCTGCTTCGAGGAAGACGACGATTATTACTGGTGCGACCTGGAGACCGCGCAGCTCGGCGACCGGTGCGTGTCGTTCGTGACCGCCAGCACGTGCTCCAGGTGCGGGTCCGGGTACGAGGACGAGCATGGCAAGGCGCCTGCCGTGTGCGAAGAGTGGTGCGGCGACGACCATGACGGTGACTGCCCGCTGGGGTGCTCGAAGTACATCGACCGAGACTGCTGCTTCGAGGATTGGGACGAGAATTATTGGTGTGATGACATCCCGCTCGGCAGACCGTTATCGGCGGTGTGCAAGCCGGGCGTGGAGCCTGACGAGCGGTCGGCATGTCCGGACCGGTATTATAACAAGGACGGCAGGCACTTATCATATACCGCGGATGATGAGGATGAGGAGTCGGAGGAGGAGCTACGAGGAGAGTACGAGGCGGTCATGGAGCTCGAATTCCCGAACACCGACTTGAAATCAGCCACGCTAGTGGTGAACGGCCGCGACGTCGGGTTGAAGACGTACGACACGTCATGGTCATGGGATATCTCCGACTATGTGCGGAGCGGTCCGAACAGCGTCCAGGTCGTGCCGGGCAGGAGCATTGACATCACGTCGTTGAAGGTCTCGGTGAAGCGGCAATAAGCGTGTTCTCGGCGATACCTTTTTATAGGTCGGCGTGCAGATTCTCATAGGAAGAGCGTGAGTTGATGCAGGATAGCTGATGACAATTTCGGGAGCGGATACACGGCAAGCAGCGGGAGCGGTCCAGGAGTTATCTTCTTCCTCATCCTAGTAGTCGCGCTGCACGTCGTCGACCTGGCCACGGGTATGACGAGGGTCGGCGGGCTCGCGTTGTGGTGGGCATTATTCTATCTGATCATCGCACTGGTGGCGGCGCCCCTCTTCATCAACGGCGGCGAAGGGTTCGTGCAGATGTTCATGAGCAAGCGCGTCTTCGTGTTCGTCGCCATCAGCGCGGTGGCGTGGGTGCTGCCTGTCATCATCGACAAACTGCCGTTGTTCATCCAGGACAACATGTGGTTCCAGATCCTCATCGCGTTGAGCCCGCCGTGGCTGATCTTCCTCATCTTCTCCGGCGAGGACAACAAGGCCCTGAACGTCATGCGGAAGATCTGGATACTCATCTGGATCTTCCTGCTCATCGTCACCGCCATAGGTGTGATTTCCAAGACGAACGTCCCGACAGAGCTGCAGGGACAGTATGATTTCAAGCCGCTCGAGGCGTTCGGCGACGTCGCCGATTACGTGAAGGATAGCGTGGGCGGCGCTGTCCGCAGGCTTATCGGCGTGCCGGGACAGCTGGGCACGTTCGTGAAACGCAACCTGAACGATTCCATCGGCCACAGCTTTATGGGGCAGGTCGACCCGTACAGCGAGCGCGACCTCGGCGTGCAGTTCACCGAGATCAGGACGTTCTCCTCCGAGTTCTACGAGGGAGAAGAGGTCGTGGTGTGGGCTGACATCCAAGGTGAGACATTCAAAGATATCATCCGGTTGAACATGCGTTGCTACGCGGTTGGTCCAGAGAAGCAGGTGTATGACGGCATCATCGAGACGAACGGCGTCGAGCAGGACTTGCTGGTGATCAAGATGCGCGAAAAGATTGGCGTGCAGTGCCGGTTCGACGACCTGCCCGCAGGGTACTATGACGTCAGGGTGGCGGGCGCGTTCAACTTCCGGACCTGGGCGTACGTGCCGTACTACTTCGCGCCTGACGAGCTCATCAAGGGGTTGTGGGCGCAGGACCTGGACCCCGCGGCCGAGGCCGGCATCCCTTCGCGGCCAGTCGCCATCTACACGAACGGGCCCGTCCAGCTCGGGCTCGCGTCCGAGTACGACCAACCCATCCCCGTCGACCCGAGCGACCCGGTACGGGCATTGCCGCCGTTCGGCGCGAGCGTCATCAACCAGTGGGCTGACGGCGAGGTGTCCCAGGTGCGATACATCAGCTTGTTGGTGCCGGACGAGTTCACGCTGGTAAAGTGCGACCGCGACCCGGTGCGGGGTTCGCGTGAGCAGCCGGGATGGTCGTCGAATGAGGAGACGGGGTATCGTGAGTACCGCTTTGAGAACATCCAGAACCCGAACATGTTCTTCGAGTCGGCGACGTGCTTTTTGTCCTTGGAAGGGGGTTCGTTGGCGGAGAAGCAGCGGACCGCGCAGCGGCTCGTCGGCGGGTATGACTTGGTGATGAAGACGTTCGCCGCGAAGACGGAGTACTTGTACACGATCGAGGACGGCGTCCGGGTCCAGGTAAAGGAGAAGGGGGTGGGCCGATGAGGAGGATTTGCTTCTCGTTGCTCGTCCTCGTGCTGCTCATCACGGGGTGTGGTGATCGGCAACAGCCCGTCGAGACGATCGATTATTTCCAGGGCTCTGAGGGGTTGACGATGTCGTTCTTGGAAAACAGCCCGCCGGAAAAGGTGTTCGCCGGCCAGTCGTACTTGGTGTCGGTCATGGTGGAGAACAACGGCGCGTTCACCCTGCCGAATTATGACGGCGTGATCGGTGCGCCTTCGGAGTCGTTGTACGGCACGCTCACCTTGATTTATGACCCGTTCTACTTCGAGGAGGACGGAGGCGCTGACCGCGCGTTGGGCAGCACGGAGAAGCGGCTGTTCTTCAACGGGAGGTCGGCGTATTGGCCTGAGGGCGAGTCGCGGTTGGTCACGGTGGGCATGCTTCACGTCAAGAACTTGACGTTCAGGACCGGCGCTGATGCACGTCTCATGGTCAGCGCGTGCTACCCGTACGAGACGTTGTTGAGCGAGGAGGTGTGCATCGATACCGACCCGTACAACCGGGACGAGCGCGTCCAGGTGTGCGAGGCCGAGGACTTGTCGTTGCAGGATCAGGGCGCGCCTGTTGCCGTCACGAAGGTCGAGTTCGAGAGCTTGCCTGCCGGGTTGCAGAATACGTTGGTCACGGCGCAGGAGCCGTTGACCGATGCCGAGGGGAACTTCTTGGGCACACGGCTGGTGACGCGCGAGGAGGTCGTCACCTTGGTCAAGCCGGTGTTTACCGTCATCGTAAAGAACGGTGGCGGCGGCCAGGTGGTCCGTGCGCGTGAGCCTGGGTTGATGGCTTCGTGCATCAAGCAGCCGCGGGACGAGGGGTATACGAGCAATGCGGTCAAGGTCACCGGGTTGTTGGGGAACCGTGAGTTGGTGTGCAATCCTCCGATGCCGGTGTTCATCGATGACGTGGCGGAGACAGTGTGTATGGTGGACAGCGATGATGTCATCTCGGTGGCGAGCAACTATCTGGACACCTTGCAGCTGCGCTTGTCGTACGTGTACCAGTCCCGTATCAGCGTGGATGTGGAGATCGATGACTCCTTGCAGCAGTATGAGCCCCCGGCGTTGTTGGATTATCGTTGCAGTGATTTCCATCATGATTACGAGAGCTGCCGAGCGTTCGGCCAACAGGGCGCCGGGTTGGACGCGCTGGATTGCTATTATTGCGAGTCGACGGGTGCGTGCTTGTCCGGCGCGTCGGCGTGCTCGTCGGCGTGCGACGGGTTGTCTGGTGATGCGTATTCTCGCCGGTGCACCAGTCCTTGTCCTGCTGTTGATCCTCTGGTATCGTCATCGGTGGACGTGTTGACGCAGCGGTTGTCGGTGACGTGTTCCATGAAGGGCGATGCGCGTGATCGGCGTCGGTGCGGGTGCCAGTCGTTGGCGTACAAGGTGGTGGATGATATTGCTGCGTGCGACGACCCTGCGGGGTATGTGTCCTTGCCGGTGAGGAGGAGTGGCGAGGGCATCCTTGGCGAGACGTCGTTGTCAGCCGAGCATTTCTTGATGGTTGACGGTGAGGCTGGCCGTTGGGCGTGCGGCCGCGGCGTGACGGCTGAGGGACGTGTGGGCGTCGATGCCGCGATGATTGTCGGTTCTTGAAAAGCCATAACATTTAAATAGTGGCTTGCGTAGGGTGATGCTTATGAGGAAAGGATTCCTCCTCGTGGTATGTGTGCTCGTCTTGTTGAGCGTTGCTGGTTGCGGTAGGTTCCACCCTGTGGACCAGAACCCTGAGCACCAGCAGTATTATCGTGGGAACGAGGGCGTGATCATGCGGTTCATGCCGGGCACGCCGCCGCCGCGGTTCTTCTACTACGCGAACAGCCCTGATGCGAGTGATAACCAGTTCGATATCAGCGTCGAGGTGCATAACGAGGGCGCTTCTGACACTATCGGGGCGTTGTACATCTCCGGGTTCAGCCCTGACCTCTTGGAAATCGAGCACATGCCGATGGAGCGGAAGACGATAAGCGATTGCATCTTCGATTTTGATTCGTTCAAGAGCGGCGACATTAGCATGTTGTTCATCTGCGGGGGTGGGGAGGTGCAGTTCAGCAATCCTAGCAATTGGAACATGCGCATCAGTGACATCGGCAGTATATTGAACATTGAGGGTTTGGAGGGTTGGGAGGAGGTCGCCGCCGGCTTGCAGGACGGCACGTGGCACCTCAACCTCGGCTGGGACCAGTGGGGGAGCCTGGACGTGCTGAATCACGGGCGAGCATTAATCCTTGCGTTGAGCTCCCTGGACTTCACGCGCTATAATGGATTCCCGTTCAACGACCAGGAGCGCATGGGTACGGGTACCGGCGTCCTTCGCGGTGACAATTACTTCTTCCCTGGCGGCGAGCACACCTATCAGACGTTCGTCGCCCATGTCGGCCATCAGTGGCCACCTGGTCTGGACGAGGCTCGGGTGAACTTCATCGTCACGTCTTGCTACGCGTACGCGACGTACGCCGCTCCGCTTGTCTGCATCGATCCTGCGCCGTATGATGAGACGCGGAAGGTGTGCACGCCGCATGAATACTCGTGGAGCGGGAGCCAAGGCTCGCCGGTGGCGGTCACGAACTTGAAGCAGGACCCGACGCCGACCAGCGTGTACTTGACGTTCACCGTGCGCAATGTCGGGACCGGAAATGTTATTAACCCTGGCTACTTAGAGCGGTGCAGCCCGTACTTCGACGGCCGGTTCGACCAGCGGCACAAGGACGTAGTGTACATCGGCGACATCAGGATCGGCAGGGACCGGTTGACGTGTACACCCGGCTATGAGGTCAGGTTGATGGACGGTGTCGGCACGTTTACGTGCGAGTACAAGCATAAGTACGCGACGGCGAAGACCGCGTATGAGACCCCTGTGGTCGTGGAATTGTGGTATGGGTATCAGGATCACATTCAGACGAGCATGCTGATTAAGCGTGTGGTATGATTGGAGGTAATGCATGATGAAAGCGTATATTGTTGCATTGGCCCTCGTGGGCTTATTGGTATTGAGCGGTTGCTCAGATGGAGGCGATGAGACCGCGAGTAATTGGGACACGTTTATCGGCGGCACGCAGGGAGTGTCGTTGCGGTTCGAGACCGAGGCGCCGCCGACTGAGGTGAACGTGGGCGATCAGTTCAACGCAGTGGTCATCTTGGAGAACCAGGGCGAGTACACCGTGCCTGCGGGTGAGTACAAGGTGCGGTTGAAGGGTTTCAGCCCTGCCGAGTTCAGCACGACGAGCGACGCGTTGGAGTGGACCACCGCTGAGAGCGATGCTGATGGCGAGGTGTTGCAGGGGAGCGAGATGAACCCTGACACGGGCGAGACGATCGAGCCGTACCCGGTGTACGTCACGTTGCCGCATGATGGCATGTTGGTCTATACCGGCAGCATCGCCGGCAACACGCCGTTCCCGTTCTTGGCAGAGTTGTGCTACCGGTATGAGACGACGGCGAACGCGAAGCTGTGCATCAAGGATGACTTGACCAAGGCGTCGGATACCAAGGTGTGCACGATTAGCGGCGCGCAGGACATCACGAGCAGCGGTGCGCCGGTGCAGATCACCGCTTTCAAGGAGTTCAGCGGCGGCAAGGATGCGGTGCGGTTCAGCTTTACTATTATTGCTGCGAGCACGGGCGGCGAGGTCAGCATCAAGGATGAGGACACGCCCGCCAGCTGTGGCAAGAGCCGTAATGACCAGGACAAGTTGTTCGTGACCGTGGAGACGGGCATCCCCGGCTTGCAGTGCAACGGGTTCATCAGCGGTCCGGAAGATAGTGACGATGACTCCTTTGAGGAGGGCTACATCAAGCTGTCCGGCGGCAGCCGCCAGGTCACGTGCACCCAGAACGTCGATGAGGACTTGAAGGGCGATTACGTGAAGATCGTGACCATCACCGCTGCATACGATTATGAGCAGTCGGTGAGCAGCAACGTGTTGGTCAAGCAGATCAGCTGAAGGGAAACCTTTTTATTTCTTTTCTTCTCCATTTTTCTTCATGGTTGACATCGATGCCTTGTTGGTGCCGTACAAGGCGAAGTTGGTCGAGCGTGTGGGCAGGACTGGTGATCGTCACGAGTCGATGGCTGAGCACGTGTTCTCGTCGTTGTTGCTTGCCCGTACGTTGGAGAAGAGGATCAATAGGAAACTGGATGTGCATCGTGCGGAATCGTTGATCTTGTATCATGACTTGGTGGAGATCAAGTCCGGCGATGCCTTCGTCCTTGATGATGAGGCACGGGCGGGGAAGGTTGAGCGGGAGAAGGAGGCGGTGCAGGAATTAGCGAAGGAGTTGCCTGCCGAGATCCGTGATGAGGTCTTGTCTTGTTTTGGAGAATACGTTGCTAATGAGAGTTGGGAGGCCAAGTTCGCGCACGCTGTTGATGCTTTGGATCCCATCCTGCACAGTTTTGAGGATCATCCTGCGTGGAAGAAGTATGGGTTCACGGTCGCGAAGCTGCGTGAGAAAAAACTTGCTGCTATTGAGCCATTCCCCGAATTAGTTGAACTCTTCGAAGAGTTGATCAGGATTCAGGAAGAGAGAGGGGTTATTCCTGACAAATAAGGATGAACGTCGCTAATAACGATTCGAGCTGGATGAACTCGTCCGCTCCTTCGATCATCCTGAATTCTATCTCGCCGCACGCCTTGCTCATCTCGAGCTTTTTCCGGTCGTCGAGCTCGAGTTTCCACACCGCTTGCTGCAACTGTTTGATGATGTCCAGCCCTGCGAGTCCGTAGTTGAGCATGGTTTTCAACAATAGTCTTTTTGCTTCGTTGAAGTTGTTGTTGACGCAGTGTTCCAGTATCGTCTTGACTTCTCCTGGTCGCGCATAGCTCGCGATGGAGTAGATGAGTTTGTTGTTGATGTCCTTGCTGATTGCCGCGCTTGCTTGCAAGACGTTTTCTAAACGTCGTACGTCTCCGCCTGACACGTCGAACAATGCTTTTTTTGCTTCACCACCTATTTTCAATGATTCTTTCTTGCTGATGATGTCGATGATGTCGATGATGTCTTTTTGTTCGAGTGGTTTGAACCGGAAGATGGTGCACCTGCTTTGTATCGGGTCGATGATCTTGCTGCTGTAGTTGCAAGACAGGATGAACCTGCAGGTCTGCGTGTAGTTCTCCATCGTCCGCCGCAATGCTTGTTGGGCTTCCTTGGTGAGCGCATCGCATTCGTCCAAGTAGATTATCTTGAAAGGCACGTTGCCCAATGCTCTCGTCCGCGCGAAGTCTTTGACCTTGTTCCTGACGACGTCGATGCCTCGCTCGTCTGACGCGTTCAACTCAAGAAAGTTCTCTCGCCACTCGTCGCCGAACAACGTCCTGGCCACAACGAGTGACAAGGTCGTCTTGCCGATGCCTGCCGGCCCTGCGAAGAGGAGGTGCGGCATGTTCTTCTGCTTGACGAAGGCCTCTACGCGTCTGACAATCTCTTGCTGTCCCTTGACTTCCGAGAAGGTTTTCGGCCGGAACTTCTCTGTCCAGATGGCCATTTCCTCACCCATGGGAAGAGAGAAAAAAGACGTTGTTTATAAGGGTTTGGTCAGATAACCTCTGCCTTGGTAATGCGGAATTGCAGGCCGTTGTCTTCGTTGTAAAGATCGAGGATCCTCTGGACATCTCGTTCCTGCAACATATCATGGGTGATATATGTCCCTCTTCCAGGACTGGGGAAATGAATAACAGGAACACCTGATGCACCGACCTTTTTCTGATGAACATACAGCAGCGTCGTATCCAATCCTGGCATAACTGTTTTTAGGTGGTCAGGGAGTTCTCCTGGCGGCGCTGTCAGGGTTAGCTGATAATTCTGATCGACCATCGGCCCAATAGCAGCATCGCCTTGTATGAGATTGTAAGGAAGAATCATACGATTTTCCCTATTAAGTAAGAGGATATTGCCTGTATCATAGGGCAAGCCGTGCTTTTTGATTTCTTTGTCTGTGATCATCAGTGCATGATGCGCTAGAAAAAATAAATCAATTGTTTCTTCGGATTCCGGCATTGTGCTACCACCTGCGAGAGAGGAAAAGCTACCGGTATATAACTTTTATCAAAAAATAATGTTCATACGATGTCTTCTTCCGCCACGACGAGGAAGTCTCCCATGGCTATCATGGCGGAGAACGGTATCAGCGGCTCGCCTTCCTTGGTCTTTTCCAGTTCGAGCTTCTTCGCGTATTGGGTGGGGTTGACGAGGATGATGTGGATGAGCTCACCGGAACCGGTTTCGAACACGAGGTCGCCTACTTCTCCGAATCGCTTGCCTGTTTTTGAGACGACGGTCTTGCCGATGAGTTGCTTGGAGAATTTTTTTTCCTCTTCTGTCATGGAACCACCACCGAGCTGTTGATAATAATGTTTTCTGATGAGCACCGCCTGGTATTTAAAGGTTTCGTTATTGCCCAGGGAGGAAAACAGTCTCGTCGGGCGCAAGACGTCGTTTAAAAGCCTTTTTCTTGGAGCTTGGCTGCCATGAACTGGTCATCGTAGCAGCGTTCCCGGTGCGGGCAGCGCTCGCACTTCTTCTGGTTATGCACTTTTTCCGGGAGATTATGGTCGGCGAGGAGGCGCTTGAGACTGTCGAGGCGTTCTTGTGCTTGTTCTCGCAGGTCAGGGGTGAGTTCTATCTTTCGTTCCGTCTGTCCTTCCCGGTAGCCGACGACGCCTTCCTGGACGATGAGGCCTTGCTCTGCGAGGAGCATCATGGCGAGGATGAGCTCGTGCTTGTGCGTGTGCCAGACGCCTTTGTCAGGCGGGTCTTGCCTGGTGATGAGGTAGGGAACCGCTGATTGCGGATAGTTGTCGACTCGGTAGAGGTTCATCTGGATGCCGAGCTTGTCTGAGGAGAGGTTGAGGTTGAACGTGATTTTCGGTATGAGGTGCCACCATAGGTCGTTGCCGTACAACCTGTTTTTTGTCATGAAGTCGTACGTGTTCTGGATGCGCGCCTTGGTAGGTTGTTTGAGGTCTTGCCACAGCTGTTTGTGCGTGTCGATGATGCTGAGGCCTTCGCTCGCGAGTTTTTCCTTGTTGTTGATGATGGCTTCTTGGAGTGATCGTCGGTTGCTGTTGTAGTAGAGGTCGGCGACCTTCGCGTGGGGTACGGGTCCCTTGACGGCTTTGACGACGCCCGGCTCGGCGCGGTTGCTGTAGCGGAGCGCTTCGTGCAGGATCGCTCGTTTGCGGTCTGTTTTTGTCCTCGGCGGCCGCATGTCGAGGACTTCTTCGAGGAAGAGCTTGCGCTGGCAGAATAAGTACGTGGTGAGGTAGTGGACCGGTATGGTGGCGGGCACTGTGTGTTGGGGAAGTCTTGGTGATATTTAATGGTGCTGAAACAGCGCCTTTATAAAGAAATGATCCTGTGAAGTATCCCATGGTATTTGGGGATTCGTCCAAACTAGAACGTCATCCGGGCAAGGCGAGAGGTGTCATCGTGTTGATTTAGTGGTGTATGAGAAACCTCGGTCTTCGACGCGGTAAGTGTAGATTCTTTCAGAAGCCGTATTTCTTGTGCGCTTGGACGAGTTCTCTCATGATCTCATCATACGTTGTCCGGCCTCTTTTAGCTTCCCCAGCTGTTTCCAGAGGTCTCCCGAGACAGGGACTCTTTTCGTCATCAGTTGTGCCATATGTGCAATAAGTAACATATTGTGATTTATACGTTTTCTAGTCACGAAGCATAACGCCTCCGAGACTTATTGCAGCCCGAACGCCTTCCTGACCGGTTCCAATATCTCTCCCAAGTAATGCGCGACCGCTTGTTTCAGGTCTGCTGGGTGCAGGTCGTCCTTGTACGCTCGTTCCAGCGCGTCGTACGAATGGTACTCTAATTTACCACCGAATTTTTCCGGTCGGTCGATGACGAACGGTTTCCCTTTCAGCCGCGGGAAGATGACGAGTTGCGCGATCATCAACACAGGATTTTCCTTGACTTCTCCTGCCGGGCAGTACGCCTTGTTGAGCTTCTTCTTGACGTCTTGCTTGGTGTCCCTGATGCTGATGAGTGTCGCTTTGTCTGAACTGCTCATCTTCCCTTCATCAGATCCTTGCAGTGCGGGTATCAACGGAGTGTGCACGAAGACCGGTTTCTTGTAGTTCAGCACTGGTTCGAACACTTCTTGTCCGAGCATGTGGATCTTCCGTTGCTCGATGCCTGAGTGGACGATGTCCACTTGCAAATATTTGATGTCGAGTATCTGCATCAATGGGTAGAGTACTTGCGAGATGTGCGCGTGTTCTATGTCTCTTGCTACTTGTTGCATGCTCCGCAACGCGCGTTTGATCGTAGTGGTTTGCGCGAGATGCATCATCTCGTCGATGTATGCTAGGTCGCGTTGGAAGCTGCTGCCTAACACGAACTCGGGGTGCTTGAGCCCTAACGCTTTGAATCCTTGTTGCCATTGCTTGACCTGGTCGTGGACGTATTGCCAGTCGCCTTTCATGTTCAGCCAGGTGTGCCAATCAGCAAACAAAACTTTCACTTTTATGCCTGCTTTTTCTAGGTCCATGAGTTTCGTAACAGTGACTAAATGGCCTAAATGTATCTCTCCTGAGGTCTCGTAGCCGCAGTACGTGATGAGCTCTTTCTCGTTGAGTAGTTCTGGCAGTTGCTCTTCGCCGATGACTTCTGCGGTGTTCCTGGTTATCAGGTCGATGCGTTCTTGTTTGTCCATGGTGAGTGTTGGTTTTTTGGGTTTTATAATGGTTTCTGTGCTCGTCAGCAAATCATTTTAGTGGAAAAAAACAAGTTTTTGTTGTATGTACGTGTGTAATCAGGGTTTGTTCAGGATGTGGGCGAGTATTTTCGTTCGTATACTACGACGGTGTTTGGTGGTGATAAGGTTGTTGAGCGTAATGGTAATCATGTTTCAGAAGACTAATTTATTTCCTTATGGAAACTAATTTTTCTTTAAAAAAACTTGGGCTAGGTTTAAAAAGACAACCTCCCTACAACGTCAGAACATGGCAAAAAGCGGTGACGTCAAAAACGAAGAGTACGACAACACCACGTATTCCTATCTCAGCCCAGGCACGGACGTAGAACGGGAGAACATGATCCTCAAGCAGACTGTGTCGCAATTGCGGACCGAGCTGGACCGATACCGGTCGCCGGCACTCATGGTCGCAGAGATTGTCGACGTCTTAGGACAAAACGCCATCATCCGCGTGCCGAACGGGAACAAGTTCTACGTTGACATCAGCATGTCCGTGAAGAACCTCGTGCCCGGCGACAGCGTCATGGTGGAGCAGAAAAACCTCACCATCGTGGACAAACTACAGCGCAACCGGAAGCTGGAGGCGGAGCAGTTCGTGATCATCGAGAAGCCGAGCGTCTCCTGGAAGGACATCGGCGGCCTGGCAGACCAAGTCCAGGAAGTCAAGGAAGTCATCGAACTGCCATTATTGAAGCCAGAATTGTTCAAGAAGGTCGGCATCACGCCGCCAAAAGGGATATTACTGCACGGCCCGCCCGGCACCGGGAAAACGTTGCTGGCCAAAGCGGTGGCTGCATCCACGAAATCGACGTTCATCGAGATTGTCGGTTCCGAACTGGTGCAGAAGTTCATCGGTGAAGGCGCTAAACTGGTCAAGGACATCTTCAAGTTGGCGAAGGAGAAGGCGCCCGCGATCATCTTCATCGACGAGCTGGACGCGTTGGCCGCGCGCAGGATCGATCTCGGCACGAGTGGCGAACGGGAGGTGCAGCGCACGTTCATGCAATTCTTGGCAGAGGTGGACGGTTTCAAGAGCCTAGATAACGTGAAGATTGTTGGGTGCACGAACAGGAAGGACATCCTGGACCCCGCCGTCATTCGACCTGGCCGTTTGGACCGGTTGATCGAGGTGCCGACGCCTTCCAAAGAAGGGTTGGAGCAGATTTTTAAGATTCACACGAAGGACATGACCTTGGACAAGAACGTCGACGTGGCGAGGGTCGTGAAGCGTATGCAGGACTTCTCCGGCGCCGAGGTCAAGTCGGCGGTGACTGAAGCAGGGTATTTCGCTATCCGTAAGAATAGGCGGCGCGTGCTTGAGCATGACTTGGTCAAGGCAATCAAGAAGGTGCGGCGTGCCGAGGAGGAGCATCCGAAAGACGCGTCGTACATGTTCGGATGAACCTAAAGAAGTCGATTTTGTCATGTTTCTTCATGCGTTTTCTGACTTCTTCCGGGACCGGGAGAGTTGTGGAAACCATGGTGTTCGTTTGTGAAAAAACGTAAAGACGTTTATTTAGTTAAATGCTTCGGAAACATGTCCATCGCCAAATGATTTCTGTAAGAGAAAGAATACCCCTCAATAGTTACTCCAATCATCATCCTCTCGTCAGTTGGTGTTCACCATCTCATCGGGGCAGGGCTTGTAAATAGGTCGGGGTTTTTAGAAGTATTTATTTACTATATAGAAGATAATTTGGTTAAAAAAAAAGCCCTCAATCAAGAGAAAAAGGGCTTCTAACAAAAATTCTCGTCATCCACGCATCGCACCGAGGAGTGAACCATGATGCTAGTCAACAGCCTTATCAACAGCCCGCCCCGCCTTTTTCCAAGACCAGACAACCAGATAACCGCTACCGAAGAACCCTCCGCCGAAAACGACGATGCACGAGAGAACATACCAGAGAATCGATAATCGCGAATCCCACTCGACGAGCCGCAAAGACAGCAAGTCAGCAATGAGCCACCAAGCCAACAGGACGAAGATACCGGCTCCCAACAAAGAGAGCAACCCCCACCCCGCAGCCTTGAGCATTAAAGATAATCGTCGTTCCATAATCTACAGTTTTTAGTTAAGTAACTTTTCTTACATGCCACAAATCCAAGGGCAACGAATCCCAATGAGCTAATCCGTTGCCACATGATTCATTCATAACAGCATTTTTAAGAGTGAATAATTTGTGAGAACATATTTTATTCAGACGCCGGAACGTCTTCCATTGTTTTCAAAGCAAAAAAAAGAGCCCTCACCAAAGGCAAGGGCTGCTCAGTAGTTCATACATCAGTCTTCTCAAGCGGCACGACGCTGCAGACCTGGAAGTTGTTGCAGCCGACGATGTAGCCGTACAGGACGACCTGGAATCGCTGCTCAGCAGCTCGTTCCAAGAGCGCTTTCGCCTCCGCATACTCGGCCGGCGCCCTACGGCTCTTGCTGAATCGCTTCTTCTCCCAGTGCCTGCAAGGCACATCCTCCCAGGGCGTGTCGTGGGACACGTTCGCAATCTTGAAAATGACGTGGTCAACAAGGACTTCTACGTCCTTGACATAGACGATGATCTCCGCTCTGCTATGGAGACCTATTAAGATACTATCTTTTCTCATAATTATATTCCTCCAAAATCACTTTAATGTAGGAATGAAGTGAGAGCATCGAACAGGGAATCCACCCATGCAGGGCCACTCCCGCTGAACGCGAATACCACGTCCAGGACGAGCAACACACAGGAAACCGTCGCTGTTCTTGCCAATATCATCGTCACCCTCAACAAATCTCTATATCTTCTATCGAGCGCTGCTGACCAGAAAAAGATGAAGAAGCCTGCCTGGGTAACCAATATCACTATGGCAAAGACTATCATGATGTATCGGACGACAGCGAACGATCCCGAAATGAGTGCTTGAGAGAACGGAACAAAAAGCGCCAATTGGAAAAGTGCAACAAAAGTGCTGAACAACAGGAGATACACTATCCATTTAATAACACAAGATTTCATAAGCAAAAATTTTTTAGAAGCTAAAAAAAAAGAGGACGACCGGAACGTCACTCCTCCACAACCATGCTCCTCTGTCCATCGAAATGAATCATTTTCCTCCGGTCATCCATCGTATACGCATTGACGAATGGCGGTTCTGGAAGGTCGCCGAACAAAGGATGATCACTTATGAACCCTTCCTTGTAGGCAAAGCACTTCTCCAAACCATCATCGCCAGAGAACTCTTTATCAAGCAGATAGGATTTGCACGAGTCTCCATCCACCACGACGTCAACCCACGTGACAGGATAGTCCTCGATGCCGAACCACTCTTTGAACTCAACGGGCGGGACGCAGCTCGGCCAGCTCGCGCTGAGCGTGATGAGCTGCACCATGTAATAATAGTCTTCCTCTATGACGGTGGAGTCATACTCGAAAGAACAACTAAAGATATCATAATCACCCCCACGATTGGAACACAGCTTCCCCTCGGGAGAATAATTGATGTCATCACCGCCTGAATTGACCGCGGCACCGAGCGTGACGGGCTCCGACCACTTCCCACCGCTCCGTACAGAGTAGAACACGTCGAATCCTCCTTGCGACCCATGCCCTTGCGAGCTGAACCACAACGTATCATGACGTATCCACAACGAGTGCTCGTGCAACCCTGTGTTGACGCCGCTCCCCACATGTTCGACAGCAGTAACGCGAAGACGCTCATCGAGCGTCGCCACCCACACGTCTAATCCGCCGAGTCCTCCTTCCCTGTCGCTCGTAAAATAGAGCTCGCCACGATCGGCAAGGAAGAATCCCGAGGATTCGTGGGAACCACGGTCATCCAATGACAAGCGTCGAGGACGACGAGGCAGACACCCCTTCCTCTTCGCCATGAACAAGTCACCGCCGCGCAGCCCCCCATCATACACGATGAACCACTCACCGTTATCAGAGTAGCCCGCCAACGAGTATTCTATCGAGCCGTCACGGAAACGCACCGGTTCCGGCCGGGACCACCCAGCACCTTCCTTGCGGGAGAGCCAGACGGCCTCGAACCATTCCTGGTTGGCATAGTCAGGGCGTGACCCTAGCTGACCACGATCAGACGAGAACAGCATGGCCGTATCTCCGAGCGTGACCAGCGAGAAATCCTCGGCAGGACTGTTCACAGCAGTCAAGGCATCGACATTCACCAGCGTATCAACGATCACCTCTTGCGCCGCGGCAGCAACCGAGCATAAGAACACGAGGTAACAACACAACGTCTTCATAGCTCACTCCTCCACCTTTTCACCACCTCTTATGGAAGACGGCGGGATGTTCGTGGTCGAACGCTTCAGGTCAAAAGTGATGCCTAGCTGGAACGTCCCCTGACTGTACGAGTACAGCCACGAGTCACCAATAAGGTAGGCGACCGACAACACCACGTGGTCCAGTGTCCGGACACGTATGCGTGTCTTGTGCACGAACGACTTGTTATCCTCGAAATCACTGATCAAGAGCGAGTAGCCGGCCGAGAACCTTCCCCGATAGGAGAGGGCGATGCCGGGCTCCACGACGTACAACAACGGGTCGACAGTCCCTTGCGCAGCGACAGAAGGCCGCAGGAAAACGCTTTTCCCGAAGGGTATCTTCCCGCCGGTGTGCACCACGTAGCAGGGTTCCGGCTCGTACAATGACTCGTCAAGCCGTACCGGCAGCGACAACACTTGTTGGGCGCCCAAGTCGAGGAAATAGAACGGTGAGTTGAAGCTCAGGCCGAGCGATAAGTTCACGTTGGTATGGTTCCTTCCGGCGCGCAATAACATCGGGTCATGGTAGTGCTCTCTGAACCAGTCATCGAAGCTAGTGACGTCGATGATTTGCAGCTCGGGAGCAAACCCCACGCTCAGATAAGCACTGCGGAGAACCCTTACATGGACCGCTAACGGGATCTGCAACGTGTGATGATTCCAGAACTCCGACAGCTGCGACCGCAGCATGAATCCCGAGGCGATGTTGTACCGGTACAACTTGTCAAATCCGGTAAGCACGGTGTTCGTCTTCGTACCGCCGAAATTCGAAAACGACCCTTGGTAGCAGCTGAAGACCTGTTCTTCCACGCCCGTCGCTCCCGGGGACAGCGCGACGCGCAAGTTGCTATTCGGAAACAGCAGTTGCTGGCCGTTCACGGCAAGCGTGCAAGCAACACATACGAATAATACTAGTATCTTTTTCATAATTCATTCATTTTTCGTTTAACAACATTATCTTTCCCTTGAAGCTGTCTTCCTTGTCGGTGTACCGCACCACGTAGAAGTATTCTCCGTCCGGCAACGGCGCACCATCTAATGTGCCGTCCCACGGCGTAGCGTACCCTTCCGAGTGGAAAACAAGATCGTTCCAAGCGTCATATATGTCCACGACGATATTATCCAGATACGCTTCCGGTATCGTCCAGACATCGTTATAGCCGTCCGTGCCGGGAGAGATGAACTCATAGAACACTTGGCACGGCCGTCCTTGGTGGCCTATCGCAATGGTGTCAGTCCTCGAACAGCCAGCGACGGCCGAGTCATAGGTGTGAAGCACGTATCGTCCGGTGTCCAAGGCTATGGGTTCTCCCCGCCAGACATCCCATGATGTCCCCATCGCTTCACTCGTCAAAGAGAACTCGGGGTTGAGCACGTTGTCGCAATACTGCAATACGAAACTACCCTCGAAAAACCTCAGCTCGCAAGGAGCGTCCGTCGTCTCGTAGAACACGTCCGGGGATTCATTGAAGTATGGCTCGAGCGTCACGACCGTGTCGAACGAGCAGCCGGTGTAGTCATGGAAGACAACGATATCATAGGTCCCCGCTGACAGGCCAGTCCGCTCAAGGTTCGTCGAGTATAACCCATTCCATGAGACGGTCCAGGAAGGGATCGCCGATCCCATCTCGGGCTGCAGGTGTATCCCTCCAATGTCATCACCGTAACACGTGATAGCATCCGTTGTGATAGCAAGGGTCAGCTTCGGCGGCTGGACGATGGTGAAGTGCGCCGTATCCCAGCATTGCTGTTGGTCCTCGACTTTCACGACGTACTCGCCGGCTCCGAGACCGGAGAAAGCGTGCCCGTGCGTCATCCCGCACAGCATGTCATCCTGGAACAGGCCGTACACGTATAACGAGTCGTTACCACCACTTGCGGACAGCGTGACGCTGCCGTCGTCGTCGCCGAAGCACGTGACGTCAGTGGTCGTGCCAACGCTGATAGCGACCGGGGGCGGCTCGGCGATCGTCGCTTGTGCACCGGTCGTACAACCGTGCTCGTCAGTGACCGTCAGAGAGTACACGCCTCCCGGAAGGCCATCATTAATAAGAGAATCAGCACCGTTGGACCAGTCGTAGTCGAGGACGCCCGTCCCGCCATTGACCAACGCGACTATCTTCCCGTCCGCGTCGCCGTGGCACGTGACGCGCCGCACGACATCGAGCGTCGCTTGCAAGGCGTCCGGTTCGGTAATGGTCACCGTCTGCTCCAGGTCGCAACCGCCAGCGTCAGTGACCCGTAGATGGTACAGGCCGGGTTCCAAGCCGCTCACCGAACGAGCAGTCTCATGCAGGTTCGGCCCGTAGATGTCATACGAGAACCCTCCGTATCCTCCATGGGCGGTAAAGCTGATGCGCGCATCGTCATCACCGAAGCACGTGATGTCCATGTGCTGGAACTCTATGCTCAGAGGAGTGCCAGGGGTCCTTACCTGCCACGAATAACGGTAGCCCGTCCCTCGCAGCACGGAGTATATCTTCACCCAGTGGTCGCCGCCAGGATACCTGAAGGTTATCGCGGGTATCGTGTCACCGCCAACGGCGTACATTTCCTCGATGACCGAGAACACGTCGATGATGTGTATGGTGTCGCCGAAATCATTGATGAAATCGAAAGGGGTGGTGATGTTCTCGTTCGGGGGGAAGAGGGGTGATAAGGTGTCCAAATCGACGGTGACGTACTTCATGCCGGTCGTCAACGGCAACACGTCATTGACGATTATAGTGTCGCCGAGGTCGTTGATGAACACGAACGACGTGTCGATCGTTGGTTGGAACGAGGCCTCTGCTCCGGCATCGTGGCAAGCAGTGGTATCTATCGTCTTGTCCACCGCCAACGCGCTGTTCTCCGGTACCCACACAGTGTCACTGAGCGCGCATTGGTGCGCGTCGTGCACCTGCAGATAGTAGGTCCCTGACGGTATGCCCACCAAGTCTTCCGTAGAATAGCCCTCATTCGTCTGAGCGTCGGTCCAAGTGAAAACGTATCCGCCAGGCGCCCCGCCGCTCACGCTCGCATCGATCGCCCCGTTATTGTCCGGCCAATCGCTGTTCGGCGTGACCGCGAAGCTCGCAATCAAGGGTTCCGGGTCGAGAAGAACGTACGATCTTGTCACCGTGTCCGAGGCGCTCGTGTCGATCACCGTCACGGTGTACGTCCCCGCAGCCAGTTCGCTCACCGTCTGCGTCGTATCGCCCGTGTTCCATGAGAAGAGGTACGGCTCGGTACCGCCAACCGCCACGGCACTCAGCGTCGCTGAAGAATCTCCTGGGCAATCAATAGGTTCAGTCTCGATTATCGAGACGTCGAGTTGTGCATTGGCGATCGTCGTCAATAACAACCCCATAAAGAAGAAAATTGTTTTTTTCATGATAGCAAAATATTTTTAAGTGTCGAAGTGTCTTTTCATAGTGCCGCTTCGCAGCGGAAAAGAGGTTACGACGCACGAGTCTCCAGGTGCGTGTCAGTGCTTGACGTCAGCCGCCGGGACTTCTTGCGGGACTCCTCCCATGTTCTTCCGGATGCGCCTGAAAAACTTCTGGAGCCGCTTCTTCTCGTCCTTGCGAATCGACCCGTCGATGACATAGCTCATCAACTCGTTCAAGCAATCCTCGCCGTTGTAGTAACAGCTCCACAACCATCCGGGAAGCGAGTCGTCGCTCTCGCGCGCCTCGGACAACCCCTGGACATTCCTCTCGTACTCGTGCAGGTATCCTAGAAGATAATCCTCATATCGGCGGAGCTGCTCGAGGAATTCTTTGAATAATATTTCTAAATGGCTAACGAACGATTTTTTCATACGTCATACTTTTTTGAGTGAATAAAAGAATGGGGGGAGAGCGCAAAGCACGGCGCGATCCCCTCCCATCATACATTACCGCTGCTTGAACAGCCTGTTGTTGCCCAAGCGGCGCTTGTGGCGTTTCCAACAACTCTTGAGACGAGCAACGGCGTCCTGATAGTCCTGCTCGGTCGAGGCTTCGAACCTTCGATCGTGCTTCTTCAGCCACCGGAGGTAACGCCGCACTGAGTGTTTCGCCTTCCTGGCATAACGCTTCACCACTCGTTTTCGTGCATCCATGGCCTTCCCGACGCACAAGTCAAGGTCGGCAATGGCTCTTCCTGCTAAGCCGTCATTCTGCCAGTGGAGTCCGGGGTCAGTGGTCACAGATCCGTCCTCGTCATAGCCGTAAAACGCGGGGAGGTTCGACACCTCGGCAATCGCGTCCCGCAAAGGAACAATCTTCGCCTTCACCACAGCCAGCTCGTCATCGGTCAGCACCTCTTTGTTGTTGTTAAAGAAGCGGCCGCAGCCGAAGCCGGCGAGGAAGAAGAAGACAACGACCCCGAGCAGTATGAGAAGCCCGCGCCTCCCATTGATAATATTATAATTTCTCTGTAACATATCAGTATAGATTTTTATGAAAATTATGAAGAAAATGAGAGACCGGTCACAGTAATGAGCCGGTCTCATCACAAGTATATCAGAATGTGAATGTGACGCTGAACAAGACCTTGCTGGCCTTGTAGGAGTCATCCACATCGCTCCAGTCGAACCGCTGGTCACCGCTGTCCTGCAGCTGCTTGATCTGCGGATCGCTGTATTCCCAGCCTTCCTTGCTCTTCCCGAACTCGACGTTCAGTCCAAGCAAGACACGCTTGGACAAGAAGATGTCCGCGCCGAACCCCCAGATGGAGATGTCCCTACGCACGTCGTCGTCGAGCGTGCGGGGAAGGGATTTCTTCATCGTGCCCTCCTCGTCAGTGATGCCCTCGTACACTTTCGCTTTCGCGTCGAGATAATCCCTGCCGTAGAACACGTAGCCGATGAACTCGTCCATGCGCTGCTGGCGGAACGCTACCCCTGTCCGCCAACCGACATAGTTGCCTTCCCAGACCGTCTTGTTCCTCCCGGCGATGCCGTTGATGGCTGTCGTGTACTCGACAAACTCCGCAGAGTAATCACCGAAGTTGCCGGCACCGATGAGTCCGAAGCTGTTCAGGAACGTACCGACACTGTCATCGAGGAAGATGCCGACACGGGCGCCGTAGGCGGATGCCATCTTGACGCCCTCGTCACGCAAGGTGTAGGTTGAGCCGAGCATCGGGGTCAGCAAGAACTGGTAGCGATCACCAGTGGCGGCGGTGTCCTGCTTCCACCAGCGGCGCTTCTCCTGCCGCTCCTCTTGCTCGGGAACCTCTTCCGAGTCCTCACCAAAGATTTCTTCGACGGACTTGTACTTCCTCGCCTTAATGACGGACTGTTCTGCCGTTGTGAGAGAGTCATAGATGTTGACGACCACCCCTGACGGGTAGTCCTCCCCCAGTATCTGTTCCAAGAGCCGCCGCATGTCATCCATCTCGCGGGACTGACGAGCGTTCATGGTGCGGAGCGCGTCGACGACTTCCTGCGTGATGTCTTGATTGATGACAATCGTCTCGTCTCCTCGGTCGTCTTCGCCTCCTCCCTCGGCAGCAAGCGGTTCCTCGGCCTCCACGTGCTTGATGACCAAGAACATGAGACCATTGGTGGACCACGTGTTACGGACGACGTAGAAGCCTTCAGGGATGCTCAGTATCTCCTCGGCTTCCAAGAACCAGTCATCGTTGATGGCCTCGGCGAGGTCTTTGCAGTCATTCCCCGAGGGGTCGCCGTAGCGAGCGAGATAGTATTTCTTGTTAAAGTCGACAGAGGTATATATCTTCTGGTCCCTCACCGTATGAGCTTCCTGTAACTCCTCCGTCTCTCTCAGGAACACCTTTGCAGAATCGAAGCCTTGGGCAACGCCGTAAACCTCGAATATGGGACGGGTGGTGACCATGTAGTAATCTTTCTCTGCATTCGTCACCACGTTCACCACGCCCTTGCCGAAGGGACCGAATGATGTCAAGGTGATAGGGCTCACCTCGAGCAATCGGTAATCGTCTTCGGCCATTTGGGTGATGAGTCCGGGTTCCAACGCGTAGTCGTTCTTTGTGCCAGTGTCTTCGGTTGCGCCTTGCGCCCCTGCACCGGTCGTGATCATGGCGAGTGCCATGACCATCAGTAGTTGAAAGCTAAGTAATGTTCTCATTTTGTATAAGATTTTTTAAGGATTAATTACGTTTTCCTCAGGAATTGTTTCCTGAGATTGATCAGCATCATCGCCGTCTCATCACGCTCTGCCTTGTCTATCCAGAGGTCGACGGTCTCGGCCACCTCATCTGAGGAGCACTGCCGCTCGACCAGTTCTCGGATCAATGACTCAGCGACCTGCTTCGCCGGGTTCGTCTTAATGATGGACACGGTGGCAATGGACTTGCGCCCGTAATAGTCGATGAAGGCGATGAGCCAGTGCAGGACTTCGACAGGGGGTTCTTCCTTGAGTCGGTCGGGTGCGACGACTATCACGAAGATGACCGCACAGTCAAAAGTCATAGATTGCTCGTCCACGTCATCCGACCGCAGCAGGCCCAGTGCCCTGTCAATAGCATCCGGGGCTTTAGCGGCCAGTCTTGACATGATCCTCAGGAGCTTCCTGGGATGATGTTCCAAAAGATACAATATGATATCATTCTGGATGGAGAAGAATTTCTTCTCGAACTTCTGTTTTAGGCTTGTTGTCATCATTTATAATGCTTTTTTGTGAATAAGTAATATGAATATATGGTATTCGCCGAGCAGCGGGATAGCCACTTCTTATATGCGGTCACTCCCGTTCTTCGTCAGCGCGAAATCTCGTCGCGAGCAGCTCTTCCACGAGTGCTCCCAGCGGCGCCTTGACGAACAGTTCATGTATCGCGTCCGGCGGGAGTCCTGGTATCGCTTTCGCGAAGGGGAACAGGAGCAGCCGCGCCTTGGCAGGCCTGGTCACCGCGGCGTGATGCGCGATGATCAGCGTCTTCTCGTCATCGAGCGATTCCTTGGCTAACGTATTGAATCGTTCGACCACTCCCGGATAGACGGGGAGCGGGATGCCGTTTTTGCTCGGTGATGATTCCTTCCATGAAGTGACCTCTGTAATGAGGTGGCAGCGGAAGTTGTGCACGAGTCCTCCTTCGCGGCGGAAGGGGAGCGCGTACAGGCGCAGCACTTTTTCCAAGCCTCGGCTCACGATGAAGAACTTTATCTTTCCGGTATCTCCCATCACTGCGTCGAGGAATACTCTGAGCGTGGCGTCGAACCGCCCGAGCGACCATGGCTTCTGCGGGTCTGTCAATCCATAGGATGCTTTCAGGGCTCGGCCTGCGAGCGCTAGCTCGAGCCAGAGTGCGAGGAAGTCCGTGGATACCAGCTTTCCTTGCGAGCCCTCCTTGTGGGCGTACGATCTCAGGAGTTCGTTGTCGATGATGACGAGGTCGAAGGGAGGCTTCCGGTCGACGTAGGCGTTGACCACGTCCATGGAGACGTCATCCCCTCTTGTCGACGGGCAGCACAGGACGTCCGGTCCGTGGGCTTGCAGCCGTTGACGCAACGGTTCGATGAGTTGTCGCGTCCTTCTGGTTATGACAAACAGTATCTTCTTCATGAGACCACCTCCTTTTGCAAGCGCATTATCCTATTGAGAATCGCGAACGCCAGCCTATCTCCGTTTCCTGAAGGGGGACACTTGCGCCAATACGTCTCCCATGCGTCATTCTTGTCCAACAACGCGAACAAGGTATCAGTGTCATCGTTTTTCAGGTAGTAGGTGATGATCGTGTCCTCGAGCTGTCGGGCAAGGCCACCCATGCCGACCGCTGCCAGGCAGTGGTCGAACAATGCCAGATGGTCGAGCAGGTCAGTCCTGGACAGGTAGTGGAGTCTCATGACGTCCACTGCCAAGGACATCAGTTCAGCGGGCACGTTCCAGGCGACCTCTTCATCTACAAAGACTTTCTTGAACTGCCCGTAGGGGGGTAAGGAGAGGTCTCCTTCGTTCAGGGCGCGTGCAAGGTCTCCTTGGTACACCCTTATCATTGCTTCTTCAAGCATCGTCAGAAAATCAATAATTTTTTTCATAATAGCATGTTGTTTTTTTGAACGTTAACGAATAAATTTTTATTTGGCGCAACACTAATCATTGTCCGAGGGTTTCCGGTTCTTCGTGGGGATGACCCTTTGCTGCAGTCTCTTCACCCGGAGACGTTCGTTCGGGAACCGGGGGTCGACCGCGTATTGCGCCGCTGCTCTACGCAGGCTTACTGAATATTTCCTTTTTTTTGACATAAGTATTTGGATTAAATAGTGACTAATAATCATGCAATAATAACGATTGGTTACTTTTCCGAGACAATTCTTTGCAAGAGTAGTTCTCTGAGGTATTCGTCGTCGGGATTGGCCACGAAAAAGATGACGCTGACCTTGGCGATCCCGTCTTGGAGGCTGTCGAGGAATCCGACGTCGATCCTCCTCACTCCGTCTTCCCAGCCCGCTTCAAAGCTACCTATGGTGGAACGTCGTCCTCTCTTGCTCACGAAGATACCTGAACAAGGAGGAACATATATCTCGGTGAAGGCTCTGTAGAGTTTGCTTTCCGCCCCGAACGCTTCCTTGATCGCTTTGCATAGCTCGGTGTATTCCTTGTAGAACTGCTCATAGTCGTCCTTGAAGGACAGGTACTGTTCTGCCGAGTTATATTTCTCGGCTCTTGCTACCAAGTTCTCCGCTGCTTTGCTGAGCTTGGTCAGCTCGCTACTGGTAAGTGTTTGTTTTTCCATCGCTGAAAGTGTTTTAAAAACGTTAAACGTGTGCTTAGATAGCAAAGGAATATTCTCGTCGTTACTCCTCTTGGTCGTAACGAAACGAGGAAGGATCATAGAATGATTCATAGACCTTGCAGATGATAGAGGTGATTGTAGAAGAACGCTTTTCGAGCTCGGCATCGCATATCATGTTGAAAAGCTCCTGCTCGGTAGCGGTTCTGCACCTTCTCTTGAACTGCTCATGGGCAGCAGCGACATCTTTGTGAGTGGACTGTTCCACAGGAAAAGTCGCTAGGAACAGCGCGTGGTCTACGAGCGGTACATCAGTGAGCGGTAGCGCGCTCAGGGGTTGCAATGACAACGATTCTTGAGCGCGGTCTTTCGCCGCTTTGTCTTCTGAGAGAAAATTCTTGATTTGATTCTTGAGTGATAAGTGTTCCATACGTACAAAAAAATTTTTAGTAAGGTTAAAAAAAATGTGTTTACAGTCGCCTCAGAACATCAGTTGAGGCT
Source organism: Candidatus Woesearchaeota archaeon (assembly GCA_014729015.1). Taxonomy (GTDB): domain Archaea; phylum Nanobdellota; class Nanobdellia; order Woesearchaeales; family WJKR01; genus WJKR01. Next base: position 29,828 of record WJKR01000022.1, read on the forward strand.
ACAATTGGTCATGTGCAAGCAGACGTCTTCGAATCCCATGAATCGCCACTGCCTTCTCTTCTGAGGAGCGGCTTCGGGCTTCTTCGGAGGGTTCTCAGGTCCTTGGAGGCCGCGGAGCAGCTCTTCCCTGTCCCAAGGGTTCATGCGTAAGAAATAGTTTTCTGGTAAGAGGTTGTCCATGATAAATAATTTTACAAATTAACATTTAGTACGTCGAGAATGAATATGAAGAAGTAAAACATGAAGAACTCTGCAGTTCCGACCAACCCTCCAATCACGTAACTGATGAGATTATCGGTCACACTATCGGGCAGGAAGGGTCTTGTTCCCAGAAGTTCTTCCATCCGCCGCACCTTCGTCCGATGTTTTATTCGGACAATGACAAGGCTTATCGTCGGATAGAGAATGATAGGGATGAAAAATATGCAAGACCTGAAGAGCGTCTCAAACGTTTGGCTTCCAAAGACTGGCTTTTCGACGAATACCGTTATCCAGAAAACAAACCAGAATATAATCCCGGCAATTCGGAAAAGCAAACTTTGAAGAGGGGCGCTCAGCACTCCTTTCGTGGCAAATTTTTTCATTTTATCTGTCTTTTCTTAGTTTGAAAATGGTTCCTTTGTTATGCTATTGCAGCCAACACCTTCTCGGTAACCCTGAAGATGA
>WJKR01000023.1 GCA_014729015.1 Candidatus Woesearchaeota archaeon
GAGTGGGATGTCGGGGAGGATGATGTTGTCTGCGAAGATGATGTCTTTTCCTCCCATGCCGGTGACGCCGATGGTCTCGTCCAGTTGGAGGTCTTTGGCGAGCTCGTAGACGTCTTTTTTCTTGTCCGTGATGATTACTTTTATCTGGCTGGTCATGTCTTCGATGGTGAAGATGTAGTTGTGATTGTTCGTCTCTGTCTTGTCGATGATCATCCCGATGCACGCGACGGGTTCCCGTTCTTTCTTCTGCTTGATGCGGTTGATGCTGGTGGTGGTGAGGAGTTCTTGCCGGGTTTTGAGGATGCGCTCGAGCTCCCGGTACCTTTTCTGCAGCGAGGTGACGAAGTCGTCGTACGTGCGTTTTTTCGGTTCTTCGTTGTAGGACCAGACGACGCGCACGCCGGAGGCGGCGTCCGGTTTGGTGACGGTGGCGAGGAGGTCTTCGTCGATGATGCCGAGGTCGTCGCCGTACTTCTCCACGAGCCTGTCGAGGAGTCCTTCATCTATCCCTTTGTGCTTGAGTTCCTGGTCGATGAGGATGCCTTTGTCGAGAAGGTCTTTGAGTGATACCATGATTAGGTCACGGCGATGCCGAGGTCTTCTTCGAGGATCTTCTTGATTTTTGGTTCTATCTGTGTGGGGATGGCGAGGGTTATCTCTCTCGTCCTACCGAACCGTCCTTTGCTGATGACTTTGGCGTTGATGATGCCGAGCATGTCTAGTTCGGCGACGATGTCGCTGATTCTTCGTTGGGTGAGTGGTCTGAGTCCGGTCTTGTCGCAGATGTTTTTGTAGATGTCATATATCTCGCCAGTGTACATGAGCCCGTCCTTCTGTTGGTGTGTGATGAGGATGGGGTAGAGTGTCGCTTGGAACTGTTTTGGTTGGGTCTTGACGATGTCAAGGATGCGGTCGCGCTCAATCTTCTCTTCCGCTTCGTCGATGTGATTGATGGTGATCTTCACGCTTCCTTTCCGTTCCGCTATCTCTCCTGCGACGCGGAGGAGCTCTAGCGCCCTCCTGGCGTCGCCATGCTCCCTGGCAGCGTAGGCTGCGCATTTGGGGATGACACCGTCGTTGATGACGCCTCGCTTGAATGCTGTCGTCGCTCGCTTGTTGAGGATGTCTTGTATCTGGACGGCGTTGTAGGGTGGGAAGACGAGTTCTTCTTCTGATAGTGAGCTCTTGACACGGGGATCGATGTTGTTGGCGAACATGAGGTCGTTGCTGATGCCGATGATGGAGACTTGCGTCCGTTTGAGCTCTGCGTTAATCCTGGTGAGGTTGTAGATGATCTCGTCGCCTGCCTTGTCGACGAGTTGGTCTATCTCGTCAAGTATTAAGAGAACTATTCGTTCTTCCGCGTCGAGGGCTTTGAAGAAGATGTTGTAGACCTCGTCGGTGGGTAGGCCGGTCGGGGGTACTGCTTTGCCGAAGAACCGTGCGAGCTCCGCGATGAGACGGTATTCGGTGTCTGCTATCTTCTTGAGCTTGCAGTTGAGGTAGAAGATGTTGATGGGTATGTCTCGGTCTTTGGCGATGGCTTCCATCTGTTCGGCGGTGTACTTGATGCTGAGGGTCTTGCCGGTGCCGGTCTTGCCGTAGATGAAGAGGTTGCTAGGTTTCTCTTTTCTGAGTGTGGGGGCGAGTATTTCCGCGATGGTGTTGATTTGTTCGTCCCGGTGGTTTATTTGGTCTGGGATATAGGTGCTTTGGAGAACTTTCTTATTGGTGAAGAGTGATTCTTTGATCAAGAATTTCTCGAAGTAGTCGGTTAGGTTGTTGCGTACCATGTCACACCCCTTAGGTTTCCAGAGGAAAAAAGGGTTGTTTTTATATTTTGTGGGATATTGAATTAGTGTTTCGTGAACTATATTTTTTGTTAATGTTTTTGGAGAGGTTGGGTGTCACCCGTTGTGTTCGTGTGGAGTGAGTGTGGTGTTGTGTGGTAGGTGAGGGGTTATGGTGTGGTTGTGTTGGGGTATTGTGTTCTCGTCGGTGGTTGCTGATTCTTAATTTTTCTTTTCTATATAGATTATAATATTATAATATATTTATTGAAAACTATTTCTTTAATCTTGTTTTTCAGAAAGAATATTTTATTTTACTATAATAAAATTATATTAGTCTATAGTTTTTTATCTCTTATCTTTTTTCTATAGGAAATATAAGGGTGTGAGTTTTGTATTCACTTTTAAATAGTAACAAATAGTAAGTTTTATAAAATTACCTGGATTTCTACCTATACACCATGATTGTGCAACAAGAGTTTTTGAAGAAGATAAAAGATTTTGGGTTGAATTCTTACGAAGCAAAGATATGGACAGCATTACTCTCACGAGGCGTCGCGACCGCAGGGGAACTCTCAGACATCAGCAACGTACCCCGATCACGCTCCTACGACATCCTCGAATCACTCGAAAAAAAAGGGTTCATCGTCATGAAGCTCGGCAAACCCATCAAATACATCGCCGTACCCCCAGAAGAAGTCGTTGACCGCGTCAAGAAACGCGTGCACGAAGAGACTACCCAAACACTCGGCGCGATGGACGAGCTCAAAGACAGCGACGTACTCAAAGAACTGACACACCTACACAACACCGGCATCGACACAATCTCACCCGAAGACCTCACCGGCTCTGTGAAAGGCCAAGGCAACATCTACGACCACCTCAACCTCATGATCAAAGAAGCAGAACAATCAATAATCCTCGTCACAAGCGCAGAAGGCCTAAACAGGAAAGGACAAGCGCTAATGCGGCAGATAAAAAAAGCGCATGAGCGCGGCGTCCGCATACAAGTCGCGGCGCCGCTGAACAAAGACAACAAGAAGACGACAGAAGACCTACAAAAATACGCCGACATCCGTGACGTCAAGGACTTGAAGGCACGGTTCGCCATCATCGACAACAACCAAATACTCTTCATGCTCGCGGACGACGAAGAAATCCATCCATCCTACGACGTCGGCGTCTGGGTGAACACGCAACTCTTCGCAGACGCATTGGCGCAACTGTTCGAACTCGCCTGGAAAGAGCTGAAGGTCAAAGTGTAAAAGAGGACTTCCGCACGAGAAGACTATTCCACCTTCAACCACCAAACGCGGCTGAACTGAACGCTTAAAAACCACCACACTTTTCTCCTTCCCATGCCGCACCTCATCTTCCTCGGCACCAGCCACATCGCCGAGCAATCAATACGAGCCATCAGGAAAGCTGTCAAGGATTACGATCCCGACCTCATCGCCGTAGAGCTCGACAAGCAACGGCTGCATGCATTGCTCGCCGACCAACGACCCAACTACTCACCAATCTTGATCGCCAAGGTCGGCCTCAAAGGCTACCTCTTCGCCGTCATCGGCGGCGTCCTGCAACGAAGGCTCGGCAAGATGGTCGGCATGCGACCGGGCGCGGACATGAAGCACGCAGCGCTGCTAGCAAAAAAGCACAAGAAGCCATTGGCGCTCATCGACCAAGACCTCACCACAACCTTGCGCAACCTATCAAGAAAGCTCACCAGGAAAGAGAGGTGGCGCTTCCTCACCGACATCTTGTTCGGCTGGGCGAAGAAGCAGCCGAAAGTCAAGATAGACCTCAAGCAGGTACCGACAACAGATCTCATCACTAAACTCATAGCACAGCTCAAGGATCGCTATCCGACCTTCTACCAAGTACTCGTCGATGACCGCAACAAATACATGGCGCGACGATTGCTCGCGTTAACGCACGCGCACCCAGACAAGACCATCCTCGTCGTTATCGGCGCAGGACACATACAAGGTATCCAAGAGCACTTCACTACCATAATAAATAATTCTGATAAGAATAGAAATAATTAAAAATTATTACTTTCTTTATCACCTCATGCAGCCCTTCACCCTGACCGCACAACCACCACAAACCATCACGCAGCAAGAACTCTCCGACCTGCTCGACCAGAAAGCCCTCCTCTTCGTCAAGCACCACCAACGCAACGGGCAACCATTCCACCCCTTCCACGAACTGCACGACTACAACGCGTTCGCACTCCTCGCAGCAACAACGCAACACGACAACACCATCGCTGGCTACCTGCTCCCAGAACCAACCACCATCACCTTAGAAGACGGCAAACTCCTCAGGAGCTATACTATAAACGAACCCTACGACGACTTCAGATTCCTCCCCCAAACCATGGACGGGCTGGGCTACGACGAACTCCTCATACAAGGAGGCATACTCAGATACGGCCTCCTCAAGGAACAACGCCCACGATTCCTCGGGCAAGCGAGCGTCTACTACCAAACCATTCCAAGCATCATCACCCCTGTCACGCTATCAAAACCTTCTTAAAGGACAACCCTTACTATAAACTACATGCAGGACGAGACCAAACACTACACACGCGTCGGCTACAAAGAACTCCTCGCCATGCTCCTCACCGCTGCCGTCATCGGCTTCGTCATGAGCTTCCGCGACTGGGGGCAAGACACCATCGACGTCACCCAAGGAGTGACCACGCTCATCGTCGCCAGCGTCACCGCTTTCACCCTCATCCTCCTCCGGACGGCAGCGCAGAAATGGATCGCGCTCAAGATGGGCTACCTGACCACGTACACCTTCCACAAGTACGCGCTGCCCGCGAGCTTCTTCTTAGCGTTCTTCCTCAACGGTCTCCTCCCCTACGTCAGTCCAGGCAACCTCCACATACAAGCATCGAAACGGCTACGGCTCGGCACGTTCAGGTACGGCCTCAACTACGAAGACCTCGCGCTCATCAGCCTCGCAGCCCCGGCGGTGTGCGTGCTTCTCATGATACTCGTCAAGCCTATCTACCTCGCCACGAACAACATCCTCATCCACGAGGTCGTGCAGACCACCGCCGCCGTAGCGGTCTTTGGCTTGCTACCCATCAACGGCCAAGAAGGGTTCAACCTCATCTACTTCAGGCGATGGCTCTGGGTGATCACCTTCATGTTCGTCGGCGTCTACTTCCTCCTCATACTGGCCACGAGCGTGTTCAGCTATGTCATCGCGGTGATTGTCGCGATCGCCGCCATGTGGGTGTACCAGGCGTACCTGAACTCAGGAGACTGACAACACCCCCTTGACCACCAAGTAGATAGCCAGGATATACGTCAGTACAGGGATGGGCAGAATGACCATCAGCAAGTGATAGAACCCGATGCCCATGTCAATCATGCTCGCCACGTCCCCGCGGAACAGGAACCCTTTCATGACTAGCCACGCAGCAGCGGTCAGGATGACCCGCCACGGCGTCACGTCGAACTGCACCAACAGCATCACCGCGGCGCTGTACAAATCCATGATGCCGAAGAACTTGATGACCCACATGTGCCTGCGGGAACGCGGCGCGCAATAAATAATTTCTCCCAAAAAACCGTTTTTTCGACGACAACAAGCGCAACATTTAAATAGTGAGGATGCGGAAGAACAGAAAGAATACTACAAAGGAGTCATAGGGGGTGGAACTACAACATGGCTAAAAAAGTAGCACGAGCCGGCGTCAGCAAGGAGCCCGGTTATCTGTACTTCGTAGACAAGGGTGGTGACGTCAGTCGCGCACCGATGGTCAGAGGCGGCGCTGCAGGTGGCGGCCGGAAAGAGAAAGTTGCCCAGGTTGGCGTCAGCAAGGAAGCTGGTTATTTGTACTTCGTAGACAAGGACGGCGACGTCAGTCGCGCGCCCATGGCCCGTGGCAGGAAATAATCATTTCCACTGGTCACCACGTCACAACGCATTTAAACATTTCCTGCTTTTTACTCTTGTATGTCTGTGCTCACGAAGGGTTTTCGCCCTCGACGCTACCAAGAGACCATCTTCGCCACCGCGGCGCGCAACAACACCTTGGTCGTGCTGCCGACCGGCATGGGCAAGACCGCTATCGCCGCGATGTTGGCAGCGCACCGCCTCGAACAGCACCCCGGCACTAAGATAGTGTTCTTGGCGCCGACGAGGCCTTTAGTGCAACAGCACCTGGACACGTTCAGAAGGATGTTTGAACTCCCGGACGACTCCTTTGCCGTGTTCACCGGTCATACCAAGCCAGAAAAACGAGTCATGCTCTGGAAGACTGCTACTTTCATTTTCAGCACGCCGCAAGGCATGGAGAACGACCTGATTGGCAGGAAGCTGGACCTGCAGGAGGTGTCGTTGCTCGTGGTCGACGAGAGCCATCGTGCGGTGAAGGACTATGCGTACGTGTTCATCGCCCAGCACTACCACAAGCATGCCATTCACGAGCGCATACTCGCGCTGACCGCTTCTCCGGGCTCGGACGAGCAGAGCATCAAGGACGTCTGCGACAACCTGTTCATTGAATCCATCGAGGTACGCAGCGCCGACGATGCTGACATGCAGGAATATGTCCAGGCGCTCGACATACAGTTCAAGCCGGTCGAGCTGTCCGCTGACATAAGGAAGGTCAGGAGATACCTGCACGACTGCTACACGGATAAGATTGACGGTGCGAAGAAACTCGGCTTATTGTATGGTGATGTCGCGAACTACAACAAGTCAACCCTGCTCTCATTACAAGCATCGTTGCACGCGAAGACCGCGCAAGGGGAGAAGACGTACGAGGTCCTGAAAACCATCAGCTTGTTGGCAGAAGCGTTGAAGGTGCAGCACGCGCTGGAGCTGTGCGAGACGCAGACCGTGCACGCCTTGTTGCGGTACGTGCACCGGTTGCAGCAGTTATCGAAAACGTCGAAGACCAAGGCGGTACGGAACCTAGTGAAGGACGTCAATTTCCGCTCAGCAGTCATCCTCACCGAGCAATTGCATGAACAAGGCGTCGAGCACCCGAAGATTGCGGCGTTGCAAGCCACGGTCTCCAAGGAACTCATGGACAAGGACAAGAAAATCATCATCTTCACCCAGTTCAGGGATACGGCGACAGTGGTGAAAGAACGATTGGCCGAAGTGGCTTCTGCCGATATCTTCGTCGGACAAGCGAAGAAAGGCACGACAGGATTATCGCAGAAAAAACAGAAGGAAATGCTGGAACAATTTCGTGAAGGGGCATTCCAGGTATTGATCGCGACATCGGTGGCGGAAGAAGGGCTGGACATCCCCTCGGTCGACACGGTCATCTTCTACGAGCCCATCCCCTCAGCTATCAGGACTGTGCAGCGACGGGGAAGGACGGGCAGGCACGACACCGGCAGCGTGTTCTTGTTGATCGCGAAGGGCACGCGGGATGAGGGCTATCGCTGGAGCGCGCACCACAAGGAGAAACGTATGTATCGTAACCTGAAGAAGCTGCAGCACACGTTCACCCCTTCGAGTGGCGTCAAGGAACAACCAACCTTGACTGATTATACTGAGGATAATGGGAAGTATACGTTGCAGGTCGATTATCGGGAGAAAGGATCACCAGTCATGAAATCATTGCTGGCGCAGGACGTCAAGCTGGATTTGGCGCAATTGCCGATCGGTGATTATCTCATCAATGATGATGTCGTCGTCGAGTACAAGACGGTCAGGGATTTCGTGGACAGCATCATCGACGGCCGGTTGTTGGGTCAGTTGTCAGAATTGCGCTCGTTCTACAAGCCGATCATCATCATCGAGGGGACGGAGGACCTGTATGCGCAAAGAAGAATAAACCCCGCAGCTATCCGTGGCATGTTGGCAGCGATTGTGTTGTCCTATCACATCCCAGTATTACGTACAAGTTCACCGAATGACACCGCAGGCGTGCTATTAGCATTAGCAAAAAGGACGCAAAGTACGGACAAATACTTCCAACCACACACCAACAAACCATGGACCTTGCAAGAACAGCAAGAATTCGTCGTTGCGTCTTTACCTGGTATCGGTGGGAAGCTAGCAAAGCCGTTGTTGGAAAAGTTTGGATCAGTAAAAGGAGTTATGGATGCGTCCGTTGATGCGTTGCAAGAAGTAGAGTTAATTGGTCCAACAAAAGCGAAAAAAATCAGAGACTTATTAGACGCGCACTACAACGCTTAATCGCTGCTTTCTAAATCGTTCACAATGAGCGTTTCCGTCGTCTTGATGCCTTCAGTGATCTGCAGCTTGTTCTGGATGAAGCCTTTCAGTTCAGCACGGTCAGTGCACACCATTTTGGCAATGAGGTCGTACCGACCATAGATTTCGTGCAATTCTTCGATTTCTTCGTATTTGTTCAAAGCTGCAGAAGTAATCTTCAACTTACCATGCCTGCACTCAATAAGGATGTACGCGACTTCCATGATGCACGAGAAGAATCCCTCTTATTTAAGGTTTTAGCAAAGCTTTTTATGCATGCCTGCGAGCTCTTTTTGTATGGATGAACCCCTGCGAGCGTTCCTGGACGCGTTGCACGCGGCGGATGATGGCAAGACGTGCTTCATCGTCGAGGGAAAGCGTGACGTCGCCGCGCTGGGCGAGCAAGGCATTCGTCACGTCAGGGAACTCGACAACAATCTGTACTTGTTCGCTGAACGGGTCGCGGGGTCGTTCGGTAAAGCTGTTGTGTTGACTGATGGCGACGCTGCGGGCAAGCAGTTGTACGGGAAGTTGCGTGGTTATTTGATCAGGAACGGGGTCAAGGTGAATGATGCTCCACGGGAATTGTTGTTTTTGACCGGGCTGCGCCAGGTGGAAGGGTTAGGCACGTATAGATGTAATCATTGAACCTTCATTAAATTTAAAAATACTCGTTGCTTCCATCGCTGCATGAGCAACGCGTTGAAGACCGCTGTTCTCTTGGCGGCCCTGACCGGTGTCTTATTACTCGTAGGACAATTAGTAGGTGGTGTGCGGGGATTGACTATCGCGATTATCTTCTCTGTGCTCATCAATTTCGTCATGTATTATTCCAGCGACAGGATCGCCTTGGCCATGTATCGCGCGCACCCTGCTGACGAGCATAAGGACCGTGAGTTGTTCCAGACGGTGCGTGAATTGGCGCAACGCGCTGACCTGCCCATGCCGAAGGTGTACATCATCCCTTCCCAGACGCCGAACGCGTTCGCGACCGGTCGTAATCCACAGCATGCTTCTGTGGCGGTGACGCAAGGCATCCAAGGATTATTGTCCAAGCATGAGCTCAAAGGCGTCATCGCGCATGAGCTCGCGCACGTCAAGCATCGGGACATCCTCATAGCGACGGTCGCGGCGACGATCGCCGGCATCATCTCGTACGTGGCGATGATGGCGCGCTGGGCCGCGATCTTCGGCGGTTTCGGCGGTAGGGACGGGGACAACAACATTGTTTCCCTGTTGGTGTTGGCCGTCTTGACGCCCATCCTTGCCGTGATTATCCAGTTGGCTATTTCCAGGAGTAGAGAATTCGCCGCTGATGCCGGCGGTGCAAAGATCATGGGTCATGGCGAGTACTTGGCGAACGCGTTGCAAAAACTCGAGGCTGCGAACAAGCGGCATCCTTTGCGGTTCGGCACGGAGTCGGGCGCGTCGTTGTTCATCGTCAATCCTTTTGCTGGCCGGGCGTTCATCAAGTTGTTCAGCACGCACCCGCCGGTCAAGGAGCGGGTGAAGCGGCTCAGGAC
>WJKR01000002.1 GCA_014729015.1 Candidatus Woesearchaeota archaeon
CAAGCACAAGACATAAATAATACTACTGGTATTGGGGATAAAAAGAGGGTGAGCATGTATGCCAGGCATCATACGTAACCGCAGTGAAATCAAGCGTGTCAAAACGTATATCCAGGGGTTTGATGAGAATATCCAGGGCGGTGTCCCTGTGGGCCACATCGTGCTCATGGCTGGTTCTGCTGGTACGATGAAGTCGTCGGTGTGCTTCAACATCCTTTATAACGAGGCGTTGCAGGGCCGGACGTGCTTGTACTTTACCTTGGAGCAGAGCTATTCCTCCTTGGTGAATCATTGTATCAACATGGGTTATGATTTCACGAAGATCAACACAGTAATCATGCGTGACCTCAGCAATTTCTCGAATGACATCGCGAAGGTGAAGAACAGCCAGAAGGGTAACTTGATCGTCGTTGATGTGGGTTGCGTGCGGAAGGAGATCAAGGATGTCAAGGTTAGTGAGAACCGGTCGTGGCTGAACGTCATCAAGAACATCGTGAAGAAGGTGAAGAACGAGGCGCGGCTTGACGTCTTCACTTTGGATTCGTTGTCGGCGTTGTATGTCTTGTCCCGGTTCGAGAACCCCCGTATCGAGTTGTTCTACATCTTCGAGTTCTTGCGGGACTTGGACGTGACGAGCTTCCTCATCAGCGAGATACCCGTTGATGGGTCGCGGTACGCCGAGTACGACGAGGATTTCTTGTCTGACGGCATCATCCATCTGCGGCTGACGCCTTTCAGGAGGAACATCGTCCGTGAGGTCAGCGTGGTCAAGATGCGCACGACTAAGTGTAACAATGACGTGTTCTCCTTGGATTTCAAGAACGGGCAGTTCACTGCCATGTATGGCGGGCAGAACCCGTTGTTGTAGGCTTTTCCATTAGCTTTATTAATGCTCGGTCGGTCACGTTTTCGTTATGGGGTTGTCGTTGACGAAGATCGCTGCGTTGGTGGCTGATGAGACGTTGTTCAATCCAGTGAATGTTCTTGAGGAGAAGAAGAAGTTCTTCGATGATACCTCGTATAATCCTCGGTTCACGTATAAGGGGTTAGGGTTTGATCCTGTTGCGTTACGGCAGGAGTTGGAGCAGTTCTTGCAGGCATCGCAAGATGGTGATGAGCGCGTGTCGCAGCTGGTGCAAGGGCGGGCCCGTGAGTTGATGAAATGGTTGGATCTTGTGGAGGCCCGTGGTAGTGGAGCGTTCACCCATTTTTCTGTTGAGCTCTTTGGAAAACCTGATGCGTGGTTGGTTGCCGAGGCAGAGCAGCTTCTGTCAGGGGGTAAAGAAAAGCGTGTTGAGCAGGCCATTGCTGCTGAGGAAGCGCGACGGCAGTTGCAGGCAGCGTTGGACGAGCTTGGTCCTGGCTGGCGAACGGTTATCGATGACGCGTTGGTGGCTGATGCGCATATCAATCCTCAATTACGGTTGCTCCGGGTCAGGGCTGGTGCATCGTTCTCGCCGTTGGAGGTGAAGCAGCTGGTCGTCCATGAGGTGGGGACGCATGCGCGTCGTTCATTCAATGGTGAGCGGCAACCATCTGAAGTGTTTGTCGCAGGCACGGCCGGGTATCTGGAGACCGAAGAAGGATTGGCGGTCTTCCATGAGGAGCAAGCGGGTTGTTTTGATAGTTTTCGTAAGCAACAGGTTGGTGGTCGGGTGATTGCTATCAAAGAAGCGTTGAGTAAATCATTCGCTGAGGTGTATGCTGCTTTGCTGCCGCGTTTCGGTAATGAGACGGCTTTTGCCTTGACCGTGCGTGCGAAGCGAGGGCTTGGCGATACCAGCAAGCCTGGGGGATTGACCAAGGACTTATTGTACTTGAAGGGGTTGTTGCGCGTGCGAGCATTGTCTGAAGAGGACAGGAAGTATTTGTATGTCGGCAAGGTCAGCTATCATCACTTGCCGGTCATCAAGGAGATTGTCAGGGAAGGAAAGGTGAGGTTGTTATGAAAGGAGTGAGAGGGTTTGAACTGGTCAGCAGGGTTGAGGGAGACAATGATTATCAATTACCGAAACGGATGACCAAGCACAGTGCGGCGTACGATTTCTTCTCGCCCGTAGACGCGGTGATCGAGCCGCAAGGCATCTTGAAGATCGAGACAGGGGTGAAGATTTATTTCCCTGATGATGAAGCGTTCTTCTTCTATACTAGGAGCGGTCTTGGCTCAAAAAAAGGGATTATCCTGCGGAACAACGTCGCGGTGTTGGACAGCGACTATTATGATAATCCCGGCAATGAAGGCGAAGCCATTATCACATTGGTGAATACAGGGGATGAGCCATTTACGTTGAAGAAGGGCGACCGGTTCTGCCAGGGATTATTCCAGAAAGTCTTGCATGCTGGGCCTGATTTTGATTATGGCGATGAACGGCGAGGCGGGCTTGGCTCGACGGATAAGAACAGCAACATTTAAATAAGATGTTCTTCTCAAAGAGCCAGAGGGGTGAGCATCAATCTTTGATATCATTACCGTAGGCAGCAACGTGGTCGACACGTTCGTGAAGACTGATCCTGACGAGTCGGAACTGATCACGATTAAGCACAGCAAGCTTTCTCCTGAGGAACTCGTAGCTTATCCTCTCGGCACGAAGATCATCATCAAGCACTTGGAATTCCAGATCGGCGGCGGCGGCACAAACACCGCGGTGTCGTTCGCGCGACTGGGCTTGACGACCGGCTACCTGGGCAAGATTGGTAAAGACGAGAACGGCCTCAAGGTGTTCAGCAATCTCAAGGAAGAGGGCATCACCTTCATAGGGACGCTGGGAAAGCAGAACGGCTACTCGGTCATCCTCGACTCCGTCGGCGAGGACCGGACGATCCTCACGTACAAGGGATGCAACAACGAGCTGACGTTCAAGGAAGTCTCGAAGGCGAAGCTTAAGGCGAAGGCGTATTACCTGTGCAGCATGATGGGATCGTCGTTGAAGACGTTGGCGAGCGTCGCCCGGCACGCCAAGAAGCAGCGGGCCCTGGTCGCGTTCAACCCTTCCAGCTACTTGACGGAGAAAGGTGTGAAAGGCATCCAGTCCATCCTGGAGAACACCGACGTCCTCATCCTGAACGAGGAGGAGGCGAAGGACCTCGGAGGCGCCGGCACAGTCAAGGAGCTCGCCGTCCGCCTAGGCAGGCTCGGGCCGAAGACCGTCGTCATCACCAAGGGGGCGAAGGGCGTGACCGCCTATCATGAGAAGACGTTCTTCGAGGCGACGCCTCGGAAGAATAGGCACATCCATGAGACGACCGGCGCCGGCGACGCGTTCGGGAGCACGTTGTTCGCGGCCATGCTCATAAAGAAGTCCTTCCCGCAGGCAATCAGGATGGCCATGCTCAACGCTGAGAGCGTCATTGCGCATTACGGCGCCAAGAACGTCCTCCTCTCATTGCCATTGGTGGAGAAGCGGCTCTCACGGGATAAGCGGAAGGTCAGGAGGAGCAAGGAGGTGAAGCCCCGTGCCAAGAAAGGTTAATGTTGATCGTCTCTTGAAGAACGGGAGGAGCATGATACTCGCGTGCGACCAGGGATTCGAGCACGGCCCCTCGGATTTCAACCTGACGAACATCGATCCCGAGTATATCATGGACATCGCGCTCGAAGGAGGGTATGACGGCGTCGCCGTGCAGGCAGGGTTTGCGGAGAAGTATTACGGCCTGCATTACAAGGACGTGCCGTTGATCGTGAAGCTGAACGCGAAGGCCAAACTGCCGGAGCCCGACCCGTGGAGCCGGCAGCACACCTCGGTGGATTACGCGGTGAAACTGGGCGCTTCCGCGGTCGGCTACACCTTGTACCATGGGAGCAGGTACGAGAACGAGCAGTTCGTCGAGCTGGGCAGGATTGTCGAGGAGGCGCACACGTACGGCATCCCGGTCGTGGTGTGGAACTATCCGCGCGGCACTCTGGTCAAGGACGAGCTCGGCACGGACGCGATCGCGTACGGCGCCCGCCTGGCGTTGGAGCTCGGCGCGGACATGGTCAAGCTCAAGTACAACGGCGACAAGGAAGGGTTCAAGTGGGTGTTGAAGTGCGCGGGCAGGGCGAAGGTGGTCATCAGCGGCGGCAAGCGCGTTGGTGATCGTTCATTCTTGCAGAAGGTGTGGGACGCCGTGGACGCCGGTGCCGTTGGCATCGCGGTCGGCCGCAACGTGTGGCAGCATGAGAAGCCGTTCGCCATGACGCGGGCGTTGCGCGACGTCATCTTCGATGGCAAGAGCGTCGATGAGGCGTTGAAACGGTTCTAGAAAGCAAAATTTTAAATATGTCCAGACCGGAAATCTGATCATGGGTTATACGACGACGTTCTCGCACGTCACGCCGGACCAGGAGGGCGAGCTCGGCATCCACGCCCTTGACCTCGCAAAGATAGCGCAGGCGAACCACCCCGTCCCTTTGTCATTCGTGGTGAAGACATCCTTGTTCGACAGCTTCTTGGACGCCGGCGGCCTGCGCGGCCGCGTCAAGGATGCGTTCGAGCGGCACCCGCAGACAATCGATGGGTGCGCCCGGGCGTACAAAGAGGTCCGCTCGTTGTTCTGGGGCGTGCGGTTTGCCGACGACTTGCGTGAGGAGTTGCTCGAGGCGTATCGCAGCCTCGCCATCCGGAGAACTGGTGCTGGTGAGTTGGTCGATGGCCAGGAAGAGCCGGTGGTCATGCTCGTCCCGAGCTTCACCTATGCCTTGCACCCTGAGCGGGTGGTGGGCGTGCAGCGGAACGTTCGTGGTGCGCAGGCGTTCCTGGACGCTTTGAAGGAGTGCTGGCTGGCCGCTTTCTTGCCTGAGCTCGTCATGGAGCGGCAGTATTATCGTCAGGAGTCGTTCGGCATGGCCGTCATCGTGCAGCAGCAGCTCTCAGGCGATGGCAGCGCTGAGTCGTCGTACACGCGCGACGCTGACCCGTCGCTGGTGGTGCGGAGCTATGCCGGCTTGCTGGATACCGAGGATGAGGTCACCAAGGACGAGTACGCCGTCGCCGCCGATCCTTTGCGCGTCTTGAGGAGCGAGGTGCGGCACCAGTCGTTCAAGCTCGTGCCGGAGGACGCTTCCGGCGCGGTGACGCAGTTCGGCATGGGCGAGCACGGTGCCCGCCCGGCGTTGACTGATAAGCAGGCGTTGGAGGTGGCGAGGCTCACGAAGCGGGTGCATGTGGCGCTCGAGTCGAACGTGCGGGCGTTCTTCTCGGTCAAGGGCGAGGTGGCTACGTTGCTGTTCGTGCTGCGCCGGAACGAGCAGTTGACGCAGGAGATTTCTGAGCCTGATGTCCCTGAGCAGTCCGGTGACGGTTATGTCCCGGTCGATGAGGTGCCTTCGGCGCCTGTTCCCGACGCTTTCGGGGAGGGTGATGCGCGTGTCGAGGTCGTTGATGAAGCTGGTGGTGGGCAGACGTCTTCGTCGTTCATCCTCTCGGTCATGGAGCGCCTCGAGGCTGCGGTCGCGCGGCGTTATCGCGAGCTGCGCGGCGATGATGACGTGAGCTTTGTCGGCATGGTCGAGTCGTTGCATGATGCTGGTGCGTTGCCGGTGCCTCGTGATGATATCAACTTGTTGGTGCGTGCACGGTTGCATGTCGTTAATGGTGAGGAGCCGCGCGATTTCTTCGTCGGGGTGGCTTGGCGCGTCAATCAGTCGTTGCGGTGAAGATTTCTTTGGTGAGCGTCTTGTGCAGTTGCCAGGTGAATCTTTGCGAGGCGTCCCATCCTCGTCTGTTGAGGAGCGCTTCTCCGTCGACGCGTTCGGGGAATGCGATGACGAGCTTCCTGGTGATATTTTTTGCTTGGTCGAGGAATGCTGCGTAGAGTTCGTTGAGGCGTGCTGCTTTGCTGTTCCTGCCGTAGGGCAGGTCGGTGATGATGGCGTCTGCTTGCGCTTCGGTGCTCGTCGCGTCGCCGACGATGAGGCGTGCTGTTCCGTGGTAGTGTTCGAGGTTTTTTTTCGCTCTGGTGATCATCGCGGGGTCGATGTCGATGCCTGTCGCCTGCTTGTGCATGAGTGCTGCTTCGATGAGGATGCCGCCGCTGCCGCAGAACGGGTCGAGTATATTTTTCGTTCTTCCTGCGAGGTTGACCATGGCGCGGGCGAGCTTGGGGTGCATGCTGGTCGGGTGCGGTGCGGGCCTGTTCTGGTTCTTCCTCG
>WJKR01000003.1 GCA_014729015.1 Candidatus Woesearchaeota archaeon
ACGCATCCCCACCGACATAGAGGTCTTGCTGCACGCTGGCAAAGAAGAGCTGGAAAGCATCAAGCCATACCTGCAGACCAAGCCGGCAAGGACTGGGTCGGGTGTCGCGGTCATCGCGACCATGACCGCACCCTTCCCCTGCCCGCACGGCAGCTGCACGTACTGCCCCGGCGGCCCAGGGTCAACGTTCGGCGACACCCCAAAATCCTATACTGGCAAGGAACCATCCACCATGCGCGGCCAACGACACGACTACGACCCGTACCGTATCATCTTCAACCGGTTAGAACAGTACATCATCATGGGGCAGAACCCTGACAAGGTCGAACAGATTATCATGGGCGGCACCTTCCCCTCGTTCCCGAAAGCATACCAAGAAGAATTTATCATGTACTCATTCAAGGCATACAACGACTTCTCACGATTGTTCTTCCCAGGCGGCGCCTTCGACCTCGACGCGTTCAAAGCATTCTTTGTGTTACCAGGAACCGTGGGCGACCCTAGAAGAGCGAAAAAGATCAAGGAAAAAGCGTTGCGACTAAAGCAAGAAAACGTTCGTTCATTGGCGGAAGAACAACGCACCAACGAGACCGCCACCATCAGATGTGTCGGCTTGACTATCGAGACGAGGCCTGATTGGGGACGCAAGGAGCACGGCCTCGAGATGCTACGTTACGGCGCCACGCGCGTAGAACTGGGAGTGCAAACGACCGATGACGACGTGTTGCGAGCGGTCCACCGGGACCACACCACGGCGGACACGAAGAAGAGCATCGCCGAGCTCCGCGACCTGGGCTTCAAGCTGAACTTCCACATAATGCCTGGCCTGGCAGGAAAGGACGGAAGAAGAATCACCAAGGAGCAAGACCTCACAGCGCTAAAAGAAATATTCACCAGTCCTGACTACAAACCGGACATGCTCAAGCTCTACCCATGCATGGTCATGCCCGACACCACGCTAGAACAAGATTACAAGAAAGGAATCTTCAAGCCCTTATCAGCGAAGGAAGCGGCGGACATCATCGTGGACATGAAACGGTTCGTGCCCGAATGGTGCAGGATAATGCGCATCCAACGGGACATCCCGACGAACGTGATCACCGCGGGTGTGGAAAGGACTAATTTACGACAGCAAATCCAGGAGCTCGCGCAGCAAAGAAACGTCCGTTGCCGATGTATTCGTTGCCGAGAAATAAGGAAGACCGCCATTACCGAGCAACCGACCACGGAAATGCGCGAATACGAAGCCAGCAAAGGAAAAGAATACTTCATCAGCATGGAAGCGGACGACAAACTCTTAGGTTTCCTCAGATTACGCTTCCCGCAAAGAAGCCTGCACCCCGTCATCACCAACGACGCAGCCCTCATCCGGGAACTGCATGTATACGGCCAAGCAGTCATGATCGGTGCTGACGGCACAAAAGCTGTGCAGCACCGCGGCGTCGGCAAGCAGCTCGTGGGACGGGCGGAAGCGCTCGCGCAGCAGCACGGCAAGCGTAAAATGGTTGTCATCAGCGGCGTCGGCGTCAGAGACTACTACCGAAAACTTGGTTACGAGCGAGAAGGCCCGTATATGACTCGCCAATGGTAAATCGAAAGGTTTAAATAGGACGCTGCGAACGCTTATTTTTACGTCATAATCATGGAGGATGTGCGGGATGAAGCGACTGTTTTCCTTACGGAAGTATAAGAAGAAGAGTTTTGATGAGGATAACGACATCGAAGCGGAAGACGAGTACGTCGAGCTCGACACCGACGCGAGCGAGTCGGGATCCTCGAAGATAACCGTCCGTCCCTTCAACATGGAAGACTTCTCAGACATCAAGCCCGTGCTCGACGCGCTGCGGGAAGGATACACCATCTGCTTGGTGAACATCAAACAGCTGAAAGACAAGGACATCGTCGAACTCAAAAGAGCGATCAACAAGCTCAAGAAGACATGCGACGCTATTGAAGGAGACATCGCAGGCTTCGGTGATGATTACATCATCGTCGCGCCGAGCTTCGCCAAGATCTACCGTGCCGGCGGCACGACGAGCACCATCGAAGAATAAGACTATTCTTTTTCGAGCATCCACGTCTTGAAGAAGCGGACCGTGCTCGTAATCAAAGGATTATAGTGATCAGTGAAAACATGGTTGGCGCCTTCTATCATCTTGATGCTCTTCGGTAACTTCGCCGTGAGGAAGAGCTGTTTTCCCTGATCAAGGCTGATGCGGTCATCGTCAGTGCCGTGAATGACCAGGAGAGGTGCTTCGAGCCTCGCGACGGCTTCCAAAGGCTTCGTCGCTTCTCCATCAGTGAAGAATGATTCGTCAAAGAAGAACGTGCGACCATGCTTTTCAAGGACGTACGTCCCGTCATCCTGCTTCGTGAATTCATCGCGCTTCTTTGCTACAGATTTCCCGGGGTAAGCAACCGCTGCGAACGTGACCACAGCTTTCAGGTCAAAGTCATGCGCAGCCGCCATGATGACACTCGTGCCGCCCATGCTGTGGCCGCACACACCTAGTTGAGTAACGCGTTCTTGTTTTTCCAGGAAGGCTATAGCGGCGTCGAGGTCGTCCACCATCGTCTTATACGTCGAATGCACTTTACCTTCTGATCTCCCACAGTGCCGGCAATCGAATCGCAATACCGCAAAGCCCGCAGCATTCAATGCCTGCGACAAAGCAGGGTAAAAATGACCGTCCCTGTTCCCGGTGAAGCCATGGCAAATCACGATTCCGGGACAAGGACCGGTACTTTCAGGGTAAGACAATGTGCCGATGAGTTTCTGTTGCTCCTTGTTTCTGAAGACGACGTCGAGCTCCATGGACACACCAAGATGACAACTAGTACATATATGTTGTGGAGAGAAAGCCGGCCGACGTGAGCCGGCCGTTTGTGGACTCCCTGGACTCTGCGGGATTTGAACCCGCGGCCTCCCGATTTTTGGACTGGAAGGACAACATCGAAAGATGCTGTCTTTCGTATGCCAACCGAGCGCTCTACCAGACTGAGCTAAGAGCCCATAAGCAGAAAGGTTGCCAGAAGCCGTTTAAAAAGTTATGTCTTTGTGAGAAAGAGAAACTTTTAAAGTGTCCGGTATCTTCGAATAAGCCATGGAAGACACGATCCGCAGGCTCGCCCTCGCCAACGCGATTAAGTTCAAAGGCAAGGCCGACCCCAAAGCAGTCATCGGCGGCCTAGTCAAAGAGCATCCTGAAACGAAGAAAGACATGGCAGCGGCCAAGAAGCTCATCGAACAAATAGTTGATGAGATCAACCACTCATCACTGGAACAGCAGCACAAAGCGCTCCTCGAACTCAACCCTTCCTACGACAAGCAACAGCAAGCCCTCAAAAAAGAGCGAAAAGAGAAAGCGCAGGAACTCCCGACCTTGGAGGACGCCGAGCAAGGTAGGGTCGTGACAAGGATGCCACCAGAGCCATCGAAACACGCGCACCTCGGACATGCCATCAGCTTTCTCATCAATTACTTGTACGCGAAGATGTACCAAGGAAAAGTCGTCTTGCGATTGGATGACACGAACCCAGAAACAGCAAGGCAAGAATACGTCGATGCCATGCAAGAGGACGTCATCGACTACCTCGGCGCACAACCTGACGAAACCGTCGCCGCGAGCGATCACATGAACAGGTACTATGCCTACGCAGAGCAACTTATCGCTAAAGGACGAGCGTACGTTTGTAACTGCCCACAAGACGCCATCAAACAGCAGCGAAGGGACAGGAAAGATTGCCCACACAGAAACCAATCACTCGCGCAGAACAAGTCATTGTGGAAGCGGATGAAAAACGGTGAATCAGAAGAAGGCGAAC
>WJKR01000024.1 GCA_014729015.1 Candidatus Woesearchaeota archaeon
ATGACTCTGATATCATGTTCGCAGCTTTTTTCTTGGGTGGTATCGCGGTCATGGTCGGCGTCGCGTTGTTCTTGAACCTAGGGAAGAAGATGAACAGTAACAAGAGCGCTCCTCCAAAGACCATCGTGGACAATTTCGGTCGTAAGCAGGCTCCGTTCTTTGACGCGACTGGGTCGCACGCCGGTGCATTGTTGGGTGACGTGTTGCACGATCCTTTCCAGTCTGGTGGCTTGGGCACGCCTGCTCATGAGCGCGTGGTGGGTGGTATGATTCACAAGGCCCATATGGGGGTGTTGTTCATTGATGAGATGGCGACCTTGGCGCCGAATACGCAGCAGGAGTTGTTGACCGCGTTGCAGGAAGGGAAATTTTCTATCACTGGCCAGTCTGAGCGTTCGGCCGGGGCGATGGTGCGGACCGAGCCGGTGCCGTGCAATTTCATCATGGTGGCTGCTGGTAATTTCGAGACGTTGAAGCACATGCACCCCGCGTTGCGTTCTCGTATTAGGGGGTATGGGTATGAGGTGTTCATGGAGGAGACCATGCCTGACTCGTCGGAGAACCGGGAGAAGCTCGCGGTGTTCGTGGCGCAGGAGGTGACGAAGGACGGGAAGATCCCGCATTTTTCTCGTGCCGCGGTGCTGCGTATCGTGGAGGAGGCGAAGCGTCGGGCGAATCGCAAGGGTCACTTGACGTTGCGGCTGCGCGAGCTGGGCGGCTTGGTGCGCGCTGCTGGTGATGTGGCTAGGGGTGCTGGTGCGAAGCTGGTGCAGCCGAAGCACATTGATGAGGCGATGGTGTATGCGCGTACGTTGGAGAAGCAGATCGCTGATAAGTACTTGGAGCGGAAGAAGGAGTATGAAGTCATCACGGTCACGGGGAAGAAGATCGGTCGGGTGAATGGCTTGGCGGTCATGGGCGCTGAGAACCAGCTTTCCGGTATTATTTTGCCGATTGAGGCTGAGGTGACGCCTGGCGGTGAGCATAAGGAGATCGTCGCTACTGGTAAGCTGGGTGATATCGCGAAGGAGGCGGTGAAGAACGTCGCCGCTATTATTATGAAGTATTTCGGGACTGATATCCGGAAGAAGCATGACTTGTACGTGCAGTTCTTGCAGACGTATGAGGGCGTGGAGGGTGATTCTGCGTCCGTGGCTGTGGCGGCCGCTATTATTAGTTCGTTGAAGGGATTGCCGGTCAGGCAGGACGTTGCTATGACTGGCTCGTTGTCGGTGCGCGGCGAGGTGTTGCCGGTCGGCGGCGTCTCGAGTAAGGTTGAGGCGGCGATCAATGCTGATATCAAGAAGGTGCTCGTGCCGCGGGCGAACGTGCAGGACATCGTGATTAGCGCTGAGCGGTTGCGGCGGGTCAAGTTGGTGCCGGTGGAGCATATCAGTGAGGTGTTGGGTGAGGCGTTGGTGTGGCGTGGGAAGACGGGTGTTCTGAGGAGGATTCGGTCGTTTCGTCGTCGTTAGCACGGGCAAAAATTTATAAACGGACTGGTGTTTTCTTGGTTGTATGGAAGGCGTCGTTGTGCATTACCGGCAGAGCCGTCATACGACGGATGGTAATCAGGTCGTTGTGCAGCCTCGGGGCTGCGATTCTCGGGACGAGGCTGAGGCCTTGCTGGGGAAGAAAGTGTCTTGGAGCACGGGGAAACGCGATCTGACGGGTGTTGTGGCTGCGGTGCATGGTCGGAACGGTGCTGTGCGTGTGGTGTTTGATCAGGGTGTGCCTGGGCAGTGTTTAGGGAAGTCCGTCACTATAACTTGATTTTTTGTTACTATTTAGTAGCCACTATAAGAATGTTTATAAACGAGTGCTTCTTTCTCATACCACAGTGCCACCGCGAGAAAAAGCAACGAATACACTCTACTGGGTAGAAGACGTACTTCCTTTTAGTGAACTCCACGACAAGCACTACATCGTCATCGCAAAAAACGCGCTCATAACCACTTACTACGATGCAAACGTCGTCGTCGACTACCAAGACACGCCATTACACGGAGAAAACCTTACGAACATCCCATACCGCACATTAACCAAGGCGCAAGCACGACAATTCGATGAGCAACAGCTTTCTTTGGTGGACGTACTCCTACGAACACCTGACCAACAAGTGTTTCTGCAACACCCACACCGGCGGCACCCCACATTAGTCACGACTGATGATCACGGCATACTCCGGCTTGACGAGCGATGCTACTATGTGGTACAATCATCATTCCTAGAAAGAAACTTACGAGATGGGAGTCGCCTGCAAGAACTCTTTGCGACGTACGCTACCTACGCTACGCAGCACGATCGAGCCGCCCATGCTCGTACCGGTATACCTCGGTAAGCAAGCTGAAATACCCTTCACTCCGCTTGACGGTCTGCCATATTTCTGAGTCATTGGTGATGATGAGAACGTCGCGGTGCTCTTTAGCATATCTGAGGATGCGCGCGTCAGCAGTCCTCTTAAAACCATCAAAAGATTCCTTCTTGCCTTTATCAGAGCGATGCCAGTAAGGGTACAGTTCTTCTATTCCTTCATCAGTGACATGAATGGCTTGCTCTTTGGCACCGAATTGTACTCGAACATAATCATAAAACTTACCGTTCACCAAGCTTCTTCCTCCCTTGCTGAGCGTCTCATGACGCACAGATTTTGGAATAATGCTTTGGTGATTGTTTCTCCCGTCGATATTGAGACTGCCATATTGCTTCTTGTCAAGTGAGAGTGTCCAGAAGAAAGAACTATCCAGGAGTATGGTTTTCCTCGTGCCAGGCAATTTGAGCGTGAGCGGTTCCTTGAAATCAAACTTATTGCCAACGACGCTAGTGATGAAGTTCTGCAAGTCATTGAGCAGTCTTAATGCTTCTATGTGGAGATTGTTCAGGGCGTCCAAAGCGTTGTTGACCACACGCGCTTCTTTGGCGAATTCTCGGAAAGCGTTTCTATCTGTGTGAAAAAGTTCGTAGAGGTCTATGAATTGCTCGAGGGCTTTCCCGAGGGTCCCTCCCTTGCCGCTACAAGCTTTTTCTTGTTGCTTGATCGTTGCGAGTCGTTGCAGGAATTGGTGTTGTGTAAACGAGTCGTTAGTTTGTCGGAGTTCATTTTCGTGTTCCCGAAGTGTCTCGTCGATTCGTTTAAGCGGCTTGACGAGTCTTTTCAGCGCCTTGTAGAAGTGATGCTCTTTGTGCCGCTGGATTAACGCATCTTTCTTCATACGCTTAACAGTAGGGTGCTGGTGTTCCTCAATGATAGCTCTGATTTGCCTGGTGAAGGCAACGAGAAATGTCTGTCTTTCCTTTACTGCTTCTGTAAGTGGTTCGATACGTCCTTGGAGCGCTCGCGCCCGTTGCTTCAGCACGTGTTGCGCTCGGTCAGCGGCTAACGATAACATCATGCGCTCCCTTCAAATTGTAAAAAAAAATGCTTTCTAGAACATGGCAAACGTCGCGATGATCAGGAATAATCCTTCTACGACGAACGCGATGTAGTACACCATGTCAGTCAGCGGCAACCCGAACCCGATGACGCCGAATTGGTTAAGTATCTGGATAATGCCCAACACTATGAGCAGGAAAGCGACGATGATGGTGACTGTCCTGATGGTGTCGTCCTCGTCGAACGCGTCGATGAACAGGAAGAACCCTGCTGCCGGGATGATCCAGATCGCCACTGCGGGCACCAGTTTCAGGATGAATTCCGGCAAGTTGAATCCAAGCACTCCGACTCGGTTGAGGAGTGGGATTATACCGAGCGCCGTTATCAGTATGCCTACGAGTAATGAGATTTTGCCTTTGGGTTCGTCGAATTGTGCCATGATATTGTTCACCTCACGCGTTCACTTTTTGTTGGGTGTCTTTCCGTGCTTGTTTCCTCACTTTCTTGCCGATACGGTATTCCCTGCGTTCCTGCTGATCCTGCCATTGGTTGAGGTCGTCGAATAATTGTTTGATGATAAGTTCGGTACTCGCCCACATGCCTTTGCTTGGGAGGGTTCGCGTTGCTTCCTGTATGATGAGTTCTTTGAGGTCTTGCGCCTTGAAGTAGTGGTAGACGGCGTAGTCAATAATGGTGGCGACGTCTCGGAGCGTTTCTTCCAAGAGTTGGAGGTCTTTGCCAAGGTCTTGCGCGAGGTCGTCGATGAGGCTGTGGAGTTTTTTCTCTTCATGCTTGGTCGTTGCTTGCTTGCGCTTGAGCTGTTCTATCCGTTTCAGGTGGTGCTCAAGGCTGCTGATGCCATGCTTTTCCGCTTTTGTCTCTTTCTTGCGCTTCTGGACGTCCTTGCGTAAGTGTTTCGTCGCGGCGCGTTGTTGGAAGTCCTTCCTGAGATTGTAGATTTTGTCCCTGAATCGTTCGTGGTCGCGTTTCTGGTCGCGGATCTTCCTAAACTCTTTTTGCAGCTTGTCTTTGAACTTCACCCCTTCTTGGTAGAGTTGATTGAGGAGTTCTGCGACGTTGCTGATGTCTTCTCGGTCTTCGGGGAGCGCTGTTTTGAGGTGTTCGAACAGGCTGCGGAGTCCTGTGTAGAGTTGCTTCATGTCCTCTTCTTCTCTGAGGATGTAGAGCTCCGCTCCTTCTTCCTGTTTGTAGATAGTCGATGAGTAGTATCGTCTGAGGTCGGTGACGATCTCGTCGAATGCATGATAGATGTCTCTTGGTCGTCCTCCTCCGCTGAACCGTCGGTGGATGTCTTGGAGTTGTCGCTCTATCGCTTGTTCTTGCTCGTCCGTGTGCTTCTGCGCCTTCCTTATCTGATTGGCGAGCCGACGGCTGTTGGTGAATAGGTGGGCTGCTTTGAGCTTGGTGAGTTCGAACATGTTGCTTTTCCTCTATGTTCAGGTTGTGCTGAGCGTCTTGATGGCGTTGATGACTTGTTCCGCGGTCATCGTCCCTGCTTGCTTGAATGTTCCCTTGAACGTGATGGTGAGTTTGGTGAGCTCCTGTATTTTCTTAAGTTCTGACTTGTAGTTCTTTTGGAGCAGCGAGTTGAGTTGCTTGTCGCTCTGTCGGACTTCTTCTTTCGCCCTGAGGTAGATACCTGCGGCGAGGATGGTGCAGAGCTTCTTCAAGGCATCGGGTTGTTCTCCGCTGAAGTCTTTGAGCGCTTTTTCCGGTGAGTAGATGAGGTAGCTGAACGCTGCTTCGATCTCCTCTTGGCGATCTTTGGGGATGTAGGCGATCGTTCCTTTTGCTCCCGCTTCCTCATTTATTTTCGGCGCTTCTTGCTTCGTGTCGGCCACGAGCTTTTTCCTGCTCTTCGCAGTCTTCCTCTCCTCCTTGCTCGGTTCGATGAGGATGTCGAAGTAGTTGTAATCGTGGCAGTATTTCTCTTGTTTCAGCGCCTCAAGTTGTTCTCTAGCAGTCGCTCCCACTTTTTGCTTGAGGAGGAACGCCCAGACCCGGAATTTTCCCGTGGTGCCATCTGGCACTTTGAAGGAGAAGTTGAACAGCCTGTTGTGGGTCTTTCTCCTGTTGAGCTTCTTGGCAAAGTCTTTAGGGGTCTGGTTGTGCCGTTCCGTTTTGTACTCATGGATGATTTCCCAGGTGAATCCCCAGTCGTCCAGGTTGATAAAGTCCCCGATAATGTTGTCGGTGCTTCCTTCCCGTTCGCAATGCTTGTTGTTGTCCTTGAGCTTGGTGATGAGTACGTAGAGGTAGACTTCTGTCGGCGCTGTTTTGAGCATCTGGAAAGTGAGCCTTCCCTGTTTGATTTTCTGCGTTTTTTCCAGTCCGAAGAGCGGTTCCCTCGGTTGCGGGTGGTGTTCACCGCCGTCGCCGCACGTGATGATGAGCGCGTTGATGTCTGGTTTCTCCTTCTCTTTTTCTTTCATACCGATGATGACGTCATCGCAGCTTTCCGTGAAGGTTTTGTTTTGTTCGGGGTAGAGGGTGACCGCTGCTTTCGCTCCTCCGAGCCCCACCCACCCCCTTTTTTCTGCGGTGAACTTGAAGCGTGCTTTGGGCGCGTCCGAGTGGGAGAAGTTGCCGCCGTCAATGGTCTTGTGGATGAGTTTTTTCTTTTCTTTCGTGACGAAGACTTCCGCGTTCTTGACTCCTAGTTCGTCCGCTTGCTTGAAGATGTTCTGTACGTCCGCTGGGGTGATGAGTTCTTTCGGCGCAAAGAGATCGATGCCGAGGTCTTCGAGGACTTTTTCTGCATCGACGACGATACCTGTGGTGTTGATGCTGTTTTCTCCTTTTCTGCCGAGCCACGCCGTCCATTTCCAGTGCAGAGTGCCGAGATCTATCTTTGTGTCGTCGGTCGGCGCCGATTCTGCTATGACCGCGATGCCGAGTCCTATGATTGGGTGCTTGTCTTCGCTTGTCCGGGTGAGGACGCTGTTGAGCACCTCTTGGCTGATGTCGGGCATGTCGACGGTGTTGGCGAATTCTTGGTGTCGTTTCGCGTAGCCTCGTGCGAGCGCGTAGCCATCGACGTTGCTGTCGTCTTTCTGCCCTACTATGGCAGTGCCGATGTCTTTGGTGCTGAGCTCCTTGTAGTCCACGACGCGTTTCCCTCGGTGTCGCGGATAGGCGTGGCCTTTTCGGTGATGCTCATAGGTCTGCTTGTCAGGGAACAACCACCATTCGTAGACGTACCCTGATGCCTTCTTCGCCTGCTTCTCTGCTTTATTGGCGGCACGCTTTGCCTGCTTCGCCGCTTCCTTGTCAGGCGTTGCTGCTTTTTTCTCCTGTTGCTTGAACACTATGTTTTCGAAGATTTTCCTGAGGTCTTCGTCGCTGAGTTTGTCGCCGTCACTGGCGTGATCGCCGAGCGTTGCCCATTTCGGCGCCCAGTAGTCTTTGGTGACGGCTGCAATGTATTGCTCGGTGACGTTCTCTGCTCCCATCCCTTTGTCGATGAGCGCTTGCTGTTGTTGGGTCAAGGTGCGTAGGTCGTTGGCTTCTTTCTCGTTGAGGATGCATACTGATTCTGCGAAGCCAAGTATGCGCACGTCTTTGGTGAGCTTTGCCGCGTCGAATTTCTTTGAGAACACGCCTTCGAGGATGCGTTGCGCGTCCTTGATGAAGTACTCTTTCCTGAGCTTGGTCTGCCCTGCCATTTTCAGATGATTTCCCCTTTCAGGACGAGCTTGTCATTTTGCTGCTTGACGTCCTTGACTTTTGGTTCTGCTTGGTCGTCTTCTCTCGTTTTCTTGATGAGGGTGAGGGTTATTTCTTGCATCTCGTCCGGTATAATCTCGATGTGTTTTATCTCGTGCTTTGCGTTCTTGCCTCGCAGGTTGACTTGTTTGTAGCCTGCTTTGATGATGGTCGGGTGGTAGAGGCCGCTCGCCACCCATGCATGCTTGTCCCTGGTGGGCGCGAACCCGTCAGCGTTCGTGACAAAGTGATATTCTCGCCAGGTGTCCTTGTTCTTTGCCCATTGGCCGAGCCAGGATGGCGCGAGTGCGTACTTCCTTTTCGATGCGTACGCTGGTTTGAGCATGACGGTCGCTTCGGGTATGGGGTTGTCGTCTTGGTCGACGACGAGGAACTTGACTTGTCCTTTCCTGTCGGGGTCTATTTTGTCCTTGTTGCTGCGGTCTTCTTCTTTCTCTTTCCTGTTCTTCTTGTCTCGCGGGCTGCTTGAGCTTCCAGAGCCATCTCTGCCTGAACCGCTACCTCCGCCTGAGCTGCCGAACTTGAACCCACCGATGCTCGTGAAGATCTGGATGAGTTTGAGGACGAAGAGGATGGTGAGTATGAGGACGAGATAGGAAAGCACGCTTTCCACCATGTTTTCCACGCCTTGGGGGATTACTGCCATTTTTTTCGCCTTTAGATGAGTGTCATTGTCCAGTTGATGATCCATATCGCTGCGAGGATGATGAATGCGCCGAGGAGGTGCTGCCACCAGCTTTCTTTGAGCTTGTAAAACGCAAGGTATACTGCTCCGACGGTGAGTCCGACGGGTATGAGGAGGTTGAATATTGCGGTGATGAGTCCTGCGGTGCCGAGCGCGACGTTCTCGGGCATGAACCAGGCGCTGATGGCGGCGAAGGCGAACGCGATGACGCCTGCTGCTCGTTTGCTGTTCTTGTCATCGTCCGCTTTGAAGATGAACTTGCCGAGCACCCAGTTGACTATGGTGAAGATGATGATGAAGTACAGGAATTTGAAGAATCCTATCTGGACGTTCTGGTTGGTGAGGAGGACGCTGGGGTAGAAGAGGTTGCTCATGAGTTCGATGCCGTTGTCGAGCGCGCTGAATCCTGATCGTGCGGCCGCTGCGAGTGGCAGGGCGAGTAAGGTGGCGAGTAAGGAGAGAAATAGTTGTTTTCGGTAGGCGCTGTTCATGGATGTGCCTCGGTTACCCTTTGCAATGGTTATCTGCTTCCGGCGTAGAAGTTTATAAAGTTTTCTAAATGTGTGTCGTCGAGAACATCTCTTTTTTTTGGCGGTGTTTTTTTCGCTTGGTTTTTCTCGAAAAATCTGTTTGCTATTATTTTTAGCTTTTGCTCATTATTTTTATACTTCATAATGCTAAATATTGTAGGTAAAAACTACATGTTTTATCACACTTTATTGCATAACCAATAAATTGGTTACCCAATAAATAGGGAACCCAATAGCACCGAAAAGTTTAAATATTGTATGAACTAGGTATGAGCATGGCACGGCAATTCCTGGCATTGAAGGGCTTTTTGTCATTCCTCATCCTCCACGAACTACGCAAGAAACAACTCTGCGGCGAGGACTTGGCGAAGAAGCTCGGCAAGAGAAAAGGCGGGGATCCACTCACGCCAGGCACTATCTACCCTGCGCTAAAGGATCTGCGTGAACATAAATTAGTGTCATACGACCAATCTGGTCGCAAGAAGACGTATTCTTTGACGAAAGCAGGGGAAAAGGAGCTTGAAAAACACTATCATGAGTTCTCGCGATATTTTTACGGGTTGAAACGCTACATTACACGACCGAAAAAAACAACTAAAATTTCTAAGCAAAAACGAAAAGTTGCAAAGAAGAAGAAAGTCTAAAACTTTTAATCAATCATCAGAATTTTCTCTCAAGGAATCCAACGGATTCTTCACCCGCAATTTTTGCTCGTTAGAAACATGCGTATAGATCTGCGTCGTCTGCAAATTAGCATGCCCCAACAAGTCCTGGATCACCCGGATATCGTTCCCGGCCTCCAACAAGTGCGTCGCGAAACTATGCCGCAGCGTGTGCGGCGTCACTTTCTTAGGAATATTGGCCCGTTTCGCAGCATTCTTCACAATACTTTGCACAGTCCTAGGGCTGAGAGGACCGTTCTTCCCCTCTAATACAAAAGCAGCAGGGCTTTTCCGCTCCAAATCCTTGTACACCTCCTGCGGCAGCACGATCATGCGATCCTTACCGCCTTTGCCACCTCGCACCCACCCGATACCTTGCTCCACTTCGAGGTCAGCACGCTTCAAACTGCACAATTCACTCACCCGAAGCCCTGTACCATACAACAATTGGATGGTCAGCTTGCTTTTCTTGGTCTTTGCGGCATTGATGAGATTGACGATTTCCTTATGCGTCAGCACTGACGGCAAGGATTGCTGCACTTTCGGCACCCTCACCCCGGAAATGCTCTTCTCCAGCACCTCATTGTAGAAGAAAAGCAGGGCTGCCCGGGCCAAATTCACTGATCGCGGCGCTGTCTGCCTGGCACCCACTAGATGAGCAAGATATCTCTTGACGTCCTCTTTCTCGACGTCGTCCGCCTGCTTGCCAGTAAACGCAAGCAAGTCTTGGTTGTAGCGCACATATTTCTTCTTGGTCGCATCGGAGTAGCCGCGCAGTTCCAGTTCGGTGCGTAATCGGTCCATTACCGCTGTTTTCGGGCCTTTCCCTTATATATGTTGCGAATACGTCGGGTAATATACATTATACGAGGTTTATTTATAAAAATGAGTGGGTGAGGGTTATTCCCCTAGAAAAACCGGGTTATTGCGCAAGAATTTTGCCATGGAAGCCATGATCATGCTTTGTTGATGTCAGCATATTCAAGTTGGTAGTCTGCGAGGTCTTTGGTGTACATGGTTTGGATGAGGTCGTAGATAATCTTGCCTTCCTTGAGAATGCTTTGGCCGTGCGCGTACGTCTTGTAGAGCTGGTTGAGCATGTCTTGGAGGATGAACGCCTCCTCTTTGGATGTCTGGCTCTCTGCTCGCTCCTCGGTCTTCAGCCTCTTCGCGATGGTCTTGAGGTCTCCCGTAGATTGCGGCGTCGGCTTTTGCAGTTCGTGCATCTTTGCCAGTTCGTCCGCGTTGTCCGCCTCTTTCTTTTTGATGAGTTTGGCGACCTTGTTCGTGGCCTTGAGCAGGGTTTTGTATTCTTTCCTGAGTTCCTTGCTGGCATGCGCGAGGGTTTGCACCTTTGAGAGGATGTTCTTGCTGAGGAGTTTTTCTGTTTTGATGTTGGTAAGCTCTTTGTTGTCGCTCTCGCCGATGGTCATCGCTTGCTTATTGCCATGATTTTTTATAAATATTTCTTTTTTGAAACTTATAATTTTAGCTTAAACTATTTAGAAAAGATACTGTGTTCAAAAATTGGATAACCTATATATTGGACAAGCAATATAATAAAATTTTCAAGCAAAAACAACTATTTTTAGCCAATATTTTTTCTATAAATAACAAGCAAAACCTAAAAGTACTGAAACATCAAAATGCTTGCATGGAAACACGCCGATCAAGAGGCACCACCTGCTGCCGCGCCTGCGCCTCCTTGAAACGCACCTCCAAAGCGAACGAGACAACGCCATCATGCACCTGCTCCAACACCGGCACGCCCTTCGCGGACAGCGAGTGCACCAAACGGAAAACGCCCTGCTCAGACATCCCCAACCGCTCCACCAACAAAGGCAAAGCAACCGGCAAAGAAGCAGTATACAAAAGCAGAAATACTTCTTGCTCGGCCAAAGACAACGGATCGACAGCGTACCGCCGCCGCGACAACTGCAACTCATCCACCCGCTCAGCAAGCTTCTCAACCTTCTGCTCCAAGCCCGCCAAGAGATCATACACCGACCGCAGCTCAACAGTATTCTCATTGATCGTATCAAGGTGCATGTCCAGCTCGTCACGAACCTTCGCGAACGCATCCTTCACGCCCTGCTCGACACGCGACAAACGCCCGAAAGAACCACGCTTCGTCGTCACATCACCCCGGCATCGCGAACATGCAACCCTATATATGTGTTTCTGTCATACCACCAGAAAACAGTAAGGTATAAATAAAAACACGACCACCAGCCGCACATGCGCAAAGTGCACCTCTACATCGACGGGCTCGTGCTATCAGTAGGCTACCGCAGCTTCGTCAAGCGACGAGCGGACACGATCGGCGTCAAAGGCTACGTCCGCAACATCGAAGGAGGCGTCGAAGTTATCGCCGAAGGAGAAGACGACGCCGTCAACCAACTCATCGAAGCCTGCCGGCAAGGCCCGAGCACCGCGAAAGTCACCAACGTCACCGTCGAGGAAGAAGAACCCAACTACCTCTTCAAAGACTTCGTCATACGCCCATGAGGCCGAAAAGCGAGCGTCAACGTCATCTCCTCGAACAACCACTTATGGTTCGCGACGCGCACAGCACCGAGATTGCACAATGCCGTATCGACACGATCCCACAACCAAGAGAACGTTTCTTCGCGCCGCCGCGCCTCCTTCTCGGAATCACGCCAGCTTCCCTGGGCGTAATAGATGACCATACAACGACAGAACAAGCAGCACTATAAGAAGCTCACGCCACCCTGACCAATGGAAAAGCCGGAAAGACCGGCAATCATTCGTCCTTGTCGTGCTCGCGAGGAGCATCAGCATCATGACCTAGCTCTTCCACATCCTCGTGCTCAGCCATGACATCCATCTTGTCAATGAGCTCCTGCTCAGTCACCATCCCCTTCTCAACCATGACATTCAGCAACGCCTCCAACGCATTGCTCGTATGGTACACCGCCTCTTCCAAGGTGTCAATCCTCACCGGGTCGAAATCCTTCTGCTCCATCATCTCACCTGCCGTATCCGCTGTGCCAACGACGCCAACTCAGCATCATCAGCGCGCGGCCCCTCCTTCGTGGACACAAAACCCTCATATCGCTCGAAAACAGTCTCTGCACGCGCTTCGCCGCCCTTCCACGTTTCACCAGGCCTTAACCCTATCAACGGGATAAGCTTCACATGAGCGTGGTCGACGCCCGTGCCCTCAGCGACGATAGCGCAACGGTCAACACCCAACGCCTCAGACAAACGCCTCGCCACCGATTTTCCGGCATCGCATAACGCGTGATACTCACTATCAGACAAGTCTTGCACGTTGCTCGGCAAATGCTTCTTCGCAGCGACAACAGTAAACCCCTTCATGCTCGGCGTGATGTTCAGGAACGCCAAATGCGACGCATCCTCCCACACCTTGTGGCAAGGAATCTCACCAGCGACAATCCTACAAAAAATGCAATTAACCATGCTGCTATCACCCACTGAAGCGCAAACAACAATTCATATTTAAACCTGCGGCTCTTCACCATCCTGTATGTCACGCATCGACGCCCTCATCAGCCAAGGAGTACTACGGACAAAGCACATCATAGCAGCATTCCAGCACGTGCAAAGAAAAGACTTCTTACCAGCAAGCTTACAAGCCCAAGCAGGCCAGGACCACCCATTGCCCATCGGCTACGGCCAGACGAACAGCCAACCCTACACTGTCGCTACGATGATGGAATGGCTGCAACCGCAACAATATCAAAACATACTGGATGTCGGCAGCGGCAGCGGGTGGACAACAGCGCTACTCGCGCACATCGTCGGACCAAAAGGAACGGTGATAGGCAGTGAGATAGTTCCTGAACTCGTCACCATAGGAAGAAAAAACCTCGCAAAATACGATTATCCCTGGGCAACAATTACCCAAGCAACTGAAACAGGACACTCAGAAAAAAGTCCTTATAATCGCATTCTCGTCTCAGCAGCAGCCGACGAACTACCAACAAAGTTGCTTGAACAACTCGCTGACAACGGCATAATGGTCATTCCTATCATGAATAGCATTTGGGTATACACCAAGAAAAAAGACAAAACAATAGGAAAAGAACATTATGGATTCTCATTCGTGCCGTTACGAGAACTATAGCCCCGCCCGGATTCGAACCGAGGTCCCAAGCTGTCTCCAACGCCGTTAGAGGCTCACGAAGGATCACCGACGCTGCCAAAGGCTTGGATGATTGGCCACTACACCACGGGGCTGTAGCCCGATTTAAGAACACCAAGCCCTTTTTAAAAGTTTCTCGTCAGCAAGGGATAGTTTTAAGAGCAATCGTGATTTTTCGGCTGCGCGATGAAGACCAGGCACGTCGTGTACCGCGTCGCCTTCAACAAGGGACCGAACCCATGGGACGACCGCGCCGCGGAACTCTTCGAGAAGTACGAGCCGCAAAGCATACTAGAGCGCATGCTCTACCGCGGCCACGCCGCATCTGAGTGGAGGGTACGACAACACGGCAACGGCGCCGCAAAGGCATGGCACAATTTCTGGAACGACAAGCTCCTCGCCGCCGGCTACCAAGGCACCCTGTACAAGGAGGGCAGCCAGAACCTGGAAGCGCTGACAGGCAAGCCTGCTGAGTGGTGCGCTGAGAAGAACGCGGCGTGGTGGACGCCCATCTCGCTCGTCACCGAGCACGCGAGCACTGTCCTGGCGGTCTTCGGCGCCGAGAAAGCCACGCTTGGCCGCGGCGAGCTCGCCATCATCCCGCTCGCATACGCTGGCGTGTTCCTCAGCTACAACGTCTATCGCTACCACCAGGCCAAGCGGGGAAAAGTGTTTCCGAACATTGGCTACGTCGCGATAGGGACAAATGCCAGGGAGATACTGCACCAGAACAGCACGACGCTGTATAAAGATATTACGTGGCGGGCGAAGCAAGAAGGCACGAGTACGTGGTACGCGTATGTGAAAACGGTGTTTGACAACGTCACCCGCTCGTTCTTACCGAGCAAGGCGAAACATGCTTAAACCCCTGCGTATTCCATACGCCCATGCGTCTCGCATCCCTCTCCCTCCGCAACATCCGCTCCTACACCGAGGAAACTGTGAGGTTTCCGACAGGCTCCATCCTGCTCTCCGGCGACGTCGGGTCTGGCAAGACCACCATCCTATTGGCAGTCGAGTTCGCGCTGTTCGGCATCCAACGGGGGGAACTCTCCGCCTCCAGCCTCTTGCGCCATGGCACGAATGAGGGAGAAGTCACGCTCACGTTTTCTACGAACGATGAGGGCCACGAAATCACGAGAACGCTCAAGCAGGAGAAAAGAGGTGTCGTCCAAGGCCCTGGCAAGCTCGACGGCGAGCCGTTCACACCGGTCGAATTACGGGCGAGGATCCTGGAACTGCTGGGCTACGCACAAGACCTCGTCACCAAGGCGAGATCGTACCTGTTCAGGTACACTGTCTACACGCCGCAGGAGGAAATGAAACGCATCCTGTACGAGGCAGCGGACACCAGGCTGCAAACGCTCAGGAAGGTCTTCGGCATCGACCAGTACAAGACCATCAAGGACAACACCGCAACTATCATCAAAGAGCTCAGAGCAGAAGAACGCGCATTGAAAACGCAATTGGAGGAGCTCCCTCACAAAGAGAAACAACTCAAGGAACAACAAGCGCAAAAAAACACGATCGCAAAAAACCTCGACGACCAAGAAAGCAAGGTCAAGCAAGCAAAAGAAAGCTATGACAAAGCGCTGCAACAACTCAAAACCATGCAGGAGACCGCGGAGCAACACAGAAAACGGCAAGAACAATACGCAAGCATCACGTCAACCATCGAAGCGCACGAAGCACGATTGCAGCACATACAAACATCACTGGCATCCATCAAGGAACGACTTGAGCAACCGCTGCAAAAAATTGATGTCAAGGAAAAGATCAGCAAACGAGAGACCATCCAGCAACAATTGGAAGAAAAACTGCTGCAAGCACGGACAAAAAGCACGGAAATAATCACGAAACAAGCAACGATCACCGAGAACATCGAGCAGCTCAGCGACCTCAAGGCTTCTTGTCCGTTGTGCAAGCAAGATATTCCGCACGAACACAAATCACAGCTCATCACAACCCAAGAACAACAACGAGACGAACTCACCAAAAAGCAACGAGAAATACAAGCATTCATCGAAAAAGCAGCAGACAAGCTCGAACAAAACAAGGAAGCATTGCAGGAACTCAGAGCGCAACAACTCACCGCGACCAGGAAAGCAGAAGAACGAAGAAACCTTGCGCAACAACAAACGACGTTGGAAGACGAACAACAAGAAAAAGAGCAACAACGCAACAAACTCAAAGAAGAAGAACAAACACTACAAAAAAAACTCAAGGAAACAACCATCCTGGAACAATACCAAGCACAAGAACGGCTCGTCGACCAAGCAAGAACGAAGCTCGAACGAGCAAGAATCCTTTTTGCAGAACGACAGGCGCAACAATCAGCGCTGCAACACGTCATCGAGCAGCAAGCGCAAGAACTCCAACGACTGCAAAAGGCGCAAACCAGAGCCAACAGCCTCCAAACGAGAACGAGATGGCTGCAAGACACGTTCACCCCCTTAACCACGAACATCGAGCAAGCAGTGTTCAGCAGCCTACACCAAGAATTCAGCAGCTTGTGCAGCAACTGGTTCACCAGCATCATCGATGACGAGGCACTCACCATCACATTAGACCAGGAATTCACCCCGCAAATAACCCTGAACGGCTATGACACCGAGCTCCAAGCGTTATCAGGCGGAGAGAAGACGGCGGTCGCATTAGCATACCGATTGGCCCTCAACCAAGTCATCAACGAATTCATCAGCACCATCCACACCCGCGACCTCTTGATACTGGACGAACCAACAGACGGCTTCTCCACCCACCAATTAGACGCCATGCGCGACGTCTTCCAACAACTGCAGCTCCAACAACTCATCATCGTCAGCCACGAAGCGAAGATGGAAGGATTCGTCGAGCATGTCATCAGGATCAACAAGCACGAGCACGCCAGCTCAATCTCTTAAACCATACTTTGCCACAAAAAGACTATCTCGAGGGGGATTATCCGTAACTTTTGGAACAGGAGGATCGTGGGCTTTTAGCCGATGCAAATACAAACCCATCAAAACGTTATGTACGCCCGGAAAATACACCTCCTCAGAGAAAAACACGATGTTCTTCGACCAGTACGATGAGCCTCAAACAATAATTTTTTAAACCACCCGTTTCTCGCACAGCACGAAGGGGCTATAGTGTAGCTTGGTATCACTCCAGCTCGGGGTTCGCAGAGCAGCCGCTCCCACGAGCGGCGGTCGGTGAAGCGGACAGCTGGCAACCCGTGTTCAAATCACGGTAGCCCCAGACGCAGCGAAAGCAAAACTTTAAATATCACCGTCGAGTAAGAACGGCATAGGTGGCGTGGCGCATGAAACGACAACTCAGCAACGTATTCTTCCTCCTTGTCCTGACCATAATGGCAACGACAGCGGCGGCCGCGCTCGAGGTCGAGATAACACCCATCAAGGACAACGTCCTGCCATTGGAGAGCGGCACGTACGAAGTAATCTTCACGAACGACATCCTCGAGACAGAGGTCGTCAACATCCGCGCCGACGCCACGGACTGGATCATCACACCGCAGAGTGTGAGCGTCCCGGTCAACGGCTCGACGAAGACCATCGAGCTCATCATCACCCCGCGATCAGGCGTCGGGCTCAGCAACTACCGCATCCCGCTCGTCTTCGAAGGCAAGCGCAGCGGCGACGTCATCGAAAAGAGTGTGTTCCTCTCCATCTCGCTCGACCTCCTCGCAAAAGGGTATCCGCCGAACCTCAAGCTCAACGTCACGGCCATGCACCGAGTCGATCCGCGAGAGCCGTACGAAGTGGCCGTGTTCATCCGCAACAACAACCTCCGCGAGTACAAAGACCTCAAAATCAACATCATGAGCGACCTGTTCAGTGAAGAGGTCATCACTCCGCTCCAACCCCTCTCCACGTTCAGGAAGAAGCTCTCCTTCTCACTAGACCCCGAACAAGCGCCGGGAGAGCACGATCTCGAGGTCGTCATCACCCTGCCGGAAGAGGGGAACGTCATCGCCAAGGACGTCTCCACGTTCGAGGTAATAGGCTACGCCACCCTCGTCTATGACCGAGAGGTCCGCGACCGCGGCCTCCTCAAGTCGGCCGAGGTCATCACGCTCAGCAATGACGGCAACAAGGACCTGACCAAGACGATCACCTACGAGGTGACCATCTGGGAAGACCTCTTCCTCAAGGCATCCACAAAAGGCGACGTCGTCAGAGACGAGGAGCGAAAGCTGGCATGGGGAGTAACCCTGGCGCCGCAGGAGACCCAGGAAATCGTCCTGACTAGGAACTATGTCCCCTTGGCGGTCATCATCATCGTCCTCATCCTCGCGGTGATCGCCTATTTCCGGCTGCGCAGCCCGATCATCGTCATCAAGGAAGCGCAGGTCAGCGCCGCTGACAAGCAAGGCACGAACGAGATGAAGGTGCGCGTCTTCATCAAGAACAGGAGCAGGCGAGAGGTGACGAAACTCAAAATCATCGATCGCGTGCCGCACATCGCCGAGTTCATGAGCCACACCCATCTCGGAACGTTGCAGCCGGCCAAGGTGACGAGGAGTGAGCGCAAAGGCACGATCGTCCGGTGGGAGATCGACACCTTGGAGCCGTACGAGGAGCGCATCATCAGCTTCAAAGTGCGCAGCAAGCTCAAGATCATCGGGAAGATGTCTCTACCTGAGACCAAGGTGAAGTACGAAGATATGGGGAGCAGGGAGCGCATCACCATGAGCGGGCCGATGCACATCATGCGCCGACGCTGAGCATCGCCGAGAGCAAACCTTTATAAAGCAACTCTTGTTCATCCAGGCGGAGCCCTCCTTAGCTCAGCGGCTAGAGCGCTCGGCTGTAGACGTTCACCATGACGACTGACCACACGTCAAGGGATGATTGGTGACCAGCCGTTACCGAGAGGTCCCCGGTTCGAATCTGGGAGGAGGGAGTCCTTTTCTTCATTACCAATAATTTGGTTACAAATGGTGAACTTTTATAAATAATGGTGTTTGTGCTTATTCTATGCTTATTGTTGAATGGGAAGACCCGAACGATGGTCGCGTACGATTCACATTTTTTGAACCTGAAACATATGAGAAATTAACACCCATTGCCCAGAGTTATGGGTTGTGCTTTAACACTGATGGAAAACTTTTAATCGGGAAGTGTAAAGGAGCTCATCAGCGCAAGTGGATTCTTCCTGGGGGACGGGTAGAACAAGGCGAGCATCCTGAGAAGACATTGCACCGCGAGGTTGATGAAGAAGTCTCCGCCACGCTGAGAAAAGTCGATTTTATTGGTGTGCAAAAAGTAGAATATCTTGACATTGATAAAGAAGCCGTTTATCAGTTGCGTTTCGCTGCCATTATCGATGAGATAAAACCGTTGACACCTGATCCTGACAATGGCGAGCTTTGGGAACGTAAATTCATCGAACCTGAAGAGTTCTTGGAATACTTGCCATGGAGTGCTATCGGAGAGCGACTAGTGCAACTAGCAAAGGAATGGTTTGAAAGAAACAAATGAGCCCGAGAGTATTGACGGAACCATACTAAACGGTTCGAATCTGGGAGGAGGGATTGTTTTCTCTATAACTGCACTTCCACAATCTATATATAGGTTCATCCTCGGGAATCATACAAGAGTAGTTCGTTCTCCGACCACAACATTTATAAAGAGACTGTTGTTCTCGCAGCACCATCGTCAAGAGCAGCAACCGGTGCCCACATCAATGGTCAGCAAATAGCGTTCTCAAAACCGCAGCAACAATGGTCAGAGAGCGTGCTGCGCCTGTCGAAGCCCTGGTAGTGTAGTGGCCTATCATGAAGCCCTGTCGAGGCAAACAAGCAGCACCCTAGTGCTGAGCCATTGCCACAGCAAGGCTTCGACCCGGGTTCAAATCCCGGCCAGGGCGTGCCAGAAGGGCCGGTAGCTCAGCCTGGAAGACGGCCCCATAAGCGTCGTTTGGGCGAGAGAGCATCTGACTTTTAATCAGGTGGTCGCGGGTTCGAATCCCGTCCGGCCCAGACCCCAACAATCCTTGGAGGAAACCACCTTGGCAAGCAAACAAGAGCCGCTCACCCACACCCTCATCCCGAAGCATGCCAAGATTTCTGACAAGGAAAAGGAAGCCCTCTTCGAGCGCTACCACATCACGATCAGGGAGCTCCCAAAAATATTCAAGGACGACCCCGCCATCGCCCACCTCGACGCGAAAGAGAACGACGTCATCAAGGTCGAGCGGAAGAGCATGACCGCGGACGCAGCAGTCTTCTACAGGGGTGTGATTAATGAATGATGAGAAGCTCCTGATCAAGAAGTACTTCGAGGAACGATCATTCGTCGAAGCAGACCTCGAATCGTTCAACCACTTCATCGAGCAAGAACTCCAAGACATCATCGAAGAGAACAAGGAGATCGAGCCGACCATCATCCCGCCGAACGTCGAAGAATTCAAGATACGGTTCGATAAGATCACGGTCCAAAAACCGGAGATCACCGAGGCGGACGGCAGCAAAAGGCCGATCTATCCCATCGAGGCCCGGCTGAGGAAGATATCCTACTCGGCACCGGTGCACATCGAGGTGTCCGCGCACATCAACGGCGTACAACGAGAAAGCTTCAAGACGCAGATAGGCACCCTGCCCATCATGATCAAGAGCAAGTACTGCCACCTGCACAAGCTCGGTAAAGAAGACCTTATCAAGCACGGCGAAGACCCGGACGACCCCGGCGGCTACTTCGTCATTAACGGCACGGAGAAAGCCATCGTGAAGATCGAGGACCTGGCGAGCAACAAGCTCATGGTCGAAAAAGCCAGCACCG
>WJKR01000025.1 GCA_014729015.1 Candidatus Woesearchaeota archaeon
CCTTAGGGGCGATCTACACGTTCATCCTCTTTGCTGTCATCCTCTACCTGTTCGGGCCGAAAGCATTCTCATTGCCGTTCGGTATATTCGTCATCCTCTCCGCCATCGTAGCGTACCCCATCAAATGGTTGTTCCCGACGCCGCGACCGGACCACAAAGAGAAACCGTTGCCGAAGAAGATAACCCTTTGGAACTACTGGCGCGTCATCGACCACGGCGCCTTCCCCAGCGCACACGCCATGAGGACCGCAGGACTAGCGACACTCTCATTATTTTTCTCATCGCGAACATTACACGTAATCTTACTAGCATTATTCTTCATTATCTGCTGGTCACGAATACACCACAGAAGGCATTACCCGAAGGATGTCATCGGCGGAGCGCTGATGGGAATAATCATCATGGTGCTCTCCTGGTACCTCGCGCAATGCATGCACTAAAGAAATATTTCCAAAAAAATTGAATTACCAACGAAATTCTTACCTCAAACCAATTAAAAAATCCTGTTTTCTCATCCACCCGGTGATACAACAATGGGATTAACCAACAAGAAAGAAGAACAACTCAAGAAGATGCCAAAGATAGAAACTAAACTGAGCAAGAGTAATGATGGAAAGTTTGTCATACACCAAACCATTATTACGCATGTTCGACCAGTGACGTACTATCAAGCAGTGCTTGAGAACAATGAAGAAGTGGCTGAGGAATCAGCCTAATTCTTTATTTCTTTTGCATAATTCTTTTAAACTACTTTTTTTTCTCAATCCGAACGTCATAAGGCCAGAATTCTTCAGGCTTCAACGTCTGAAGTATACGGTGATCCTGAGGTACACCCTCAAAAGGAAGAGTATAGGGGGAGTGTTAACACTATTGGTCTTCGTGCGTGTTATGATGAGGGGAAGCGTTGTGCAGAAACACTCATGTTTGACTATCACCGGAAGAATGGTGTGGACATAAGAGTTGTGAGAATTTTCAGCACGTATGGTCCTAGAATGGCTGCTGATGACGGGCGTGTTGTTTCTAATTTTATCATACAAGCTCTTGATGGTGATGATATCACTATCTTTGGTGATGGTTCCCAAACAAGGAGTTTTTGCTATGTTGATGATTTGTTGAATGCTATGGTATCTTTCATGAACACGCTAAACTGCACAGGTCCTTTGAATATTGGCAATCCTACTGAATTCACTATTAAAGAGCTAGCACAAGAGGTTATTTCTTTGACAAGTTCTACCTCTAAATTAGTTTATTTCTTTGTACTAAAGATTTAAAAAAAAGGAGGACAGCTTTCCGGTTTTCCCACACATAAGTGCAGTACCAGCCGAAACGTGGGCATGCTTAACTATCCGTGTTCGAAATGGGAACGGGTGGAACCACGCCGCTTTGACCGTCCACTGTTGGGAAACACGATTTCATTTATAAAGTTAATGGTGAGTCTATTTTAATAGATTTGTGCTCGAGAAGCCTTCTATCCTTGGTATTAGGTATATTTTACCACCATATTTCTTGACAGTTGTTGCTTCTATGCAGTTCTCTCCGTACTCAGCGCCGTTGGCATGTATATCTGGTTTTATATCTTCTACT
Source organism: Candidatus Woesearchaeota archaeon (assembly GCA_014729015.1). Taxonomy (GTDB): domain Archaea; phylum Nanobdellota; class Nanobdellia; order Woesearchaeales; family WJKR01; genus WJKR01. The sequence goes on from WJKR01000025.1 coordinate 1,585, forward strand.
ATCTTCCTTGGGTCTGGCTCTGCAAAGCTGGTGATAAGATCGACTGCTGTGTACATGCTCAGCATACGTTGCCGTGCTTGTAGCGTGTTAACAGGTCTGTTTTTTCCTTTGTTCTTTCTGATGCTTTCATCCTCATTAAGTGCAACGATAAGCACATCCCCTTGTTTTTTTGCTTGTGAGAGAATGTAATCATGGCCTTCATGGAGGAGATCGAAGGCGCCGTTGAGCGTTACAATTTTTTTGCCTGCTGCTTTGAGCTCTGCTACTCGGTTTTTGATGGTTGTTCGTGATACTATTTTTTCTTCTTTAGCCTTAGCTACAAACGTCGCTGCTTGCAGGAGATCAGACGTGATGTACGCTGGACCTGCGGTTTTTACCTTTTGTAGTGTTACTTTTCCTTGTTCTGTGAGAAGGTGAATTGCTTTACATCCTATGTTGTTTGCTAGTTTTGTGTCCGATGGTTTGTCACCAATAATCCATGATTGTGTAAGGTCGATGTTATATTCTCTGGCAGCTTTTTGTGCGAGTGCAGTTTTTGGTTTTCTACATTTGCACACTTCTTCTGGTGAATGTGGGCAATGATATACTTTTTGTATGTTAACTTGTGATTGTTGTAGTGTATTAGTAAGGTGCTTATTGAACTGGTGCATTTGTTCTTCTGTGTAATATCCTCTTCCTATACCTGACTGGTTGGTAATAATGATTAATTCGAAGTTTTCTAGAATTTGCAGTCCTTCAATGACTTTGTGGTGAAGGGAGAACTCATCGACTTTGTAAGTGTAGCCACCATCTTTATTGAGTGTGCCATCTCTGTCAAGAAAGATTGCTGGATTCATTTTAGCTGTGGTAAATAATCTTTAATACCATCGATAAGCGAGTATTCTGCCTCAAACTTAAGGTGTTTTTTGGCTCGAGTAGTGTCTGCTTCTGTGTGGTGCTGGTATGTTTTCATATCGTAAGGGCTATCGATATATTCTGGTTGAAGATTTGTTCCAAGAGCTTTATTAATAGCAGCTATTAGTTCGTTAAAACTTGTGCCGATACCTGTGCCTACGTTGTAGACTCCACTTTTTGCATCAAGTGCTTTTATGGTTGCTTTAACGACATCTTTGACATAAATATGATCTCTTTTGTGTTCGCCGTGCTTGAACAATTTTGGTCTTTTACCTTGTCGCATCTGTTTTATGAGGTGGTATATCATCGATGCGGGTCTTCCTTTGTGTGTTTCTCCTGGTCCGAAGACATTGAAATACCGTAGACCAACGACCTGTAGGTCATCGTAGTGGTGGCTTGCCATCTCGTCTATGATGAGCTTTGATTCAGCGTATGCGGTGGTAATCTCTTTTGCTTGGTCTTCTTTTTGTGGTGCCGGACCGTTGCCGTATAAGCCTGCTGTTGACGCGTAGACAAGTTTTGCTTTTTTCTCTTTGGCAAGCTCCAGTATGTTTTGAAATCCTTTGACGTTGGCTTCGAGGAGTCTGGCATCCTCTTCGTAGCGTGGGTCTGTGATTGCTGCTATATGGAAGATTGCATCTATGTTTCCTTCAACAGTGAATGGTTTGCTGACGTCTTGCTCGATTGTTACCCCTTTGCATGTTTCGAGGTTGTCTTTGTGTCCGCTAGAGAAATCGTCGATAACAATGGTTTCGTGGTTTTGTCGTTCAAGTTCTTTCACAAGGTTGCTGCCGATAAACCCTGCTCCACCCGTAATGACGCATTTCATGTTATTATTAATGGTGCTTTTTTTATATGCATTATGCATCGAGGTTCTGTTCGAAGGTTTGTGCTTTGACAAGATCCCTGCCTTTTCGACGCTTAAATTGGACGAGTCCTTGTAACTCTAGCTCATCCATATATCTATAGAATGATGCTTTTGAGCAGTATTTTTTCTGATCAACAACTACATCTCGTAAACTGATCTTTGTGAGATCTCCTTTGGCTACTTCGCTAAGAATTTGTTGTTTGATGATGTCTTTACGATTCCGCTCATAATTTTTGAGCAGGTCTTCTTTGAGTTTATCTGCAACTAGTTTCTGACTTTTTATGATTGGTTCTGGTTGTTGTATATTTTGTTCTTCTCTAACAGGTATTTCTTCAATTTTTTGCTCAGTCTCAGGCTGAGACTGGGTTGAGAAAACGCTTGATTCTTTTGTATTTAACTCTTTCAAGGCTTTTCCGACACCTTCGGCAACTGCTTCTTTGAGAATGAGTCTCAGCGTCTCAGGGTTGAGAATGGGTTGAGACTCGGATGATTTTCGCTCTTCTTCGAAAGAACGTCGGACATTTTCTTCTTTTTGCAACTGCTCCCTTACCCTCTGCAATTCTTCCTCGAACAAAGAAAACTTCGCGTTGAGCTCTGAGATGTCCTTTTTCACTTCCTGGAAGCTCTTTCTGATTCGCTTCCGATCGTTCCCCAACAAATCCAATCTCATGCACGAAGAGGAATAATCCTCGGTATTTAATCCTTTCTCACGCTGAGACTGGTCTCAAAAAAACACGTTTGTTTATAAATGAAATTCTCAATTAAGACTTTTCCATGTGCAAAAAGGCTGAGACTGAGCTGAGAATGTCTTTTTTTCCCTCATCACAAGCAACTCTCTTTCAGAACGCTTATAAATGGTGTTTTTTTCTCTAGGCACATGGAATTAGGGAAAGAAGCATCAATCGCACAAGAACTCGCACTCCAGGCAGCGGCTATCATCATGGGCTTTTACCAACAAGATATGTCCGTAGCTGAGAAGGAAGATAAGAGCCCTATTACCGAAGCGGACCTTGCGGCGAACAAGCACATACTCAAAGGACTCAAGGAATTATTCCCAGATGATGCCATCCTCTCAGAAGAAGCGGCTGACGACAAGGCAAGGCTCGACAAGAGCCGGGTGTGGACAGTCGATCCTCTGGATGGCACCAAGGAGTTCATCAAGCGGAACGGCGAGTTCACCGTCAACATAGCCCTAGCTATCGATGGTGTGCCGGTCGTCGGGGTGGTGTGCTTACCGGCGAAGGACGAGTTCTACGCGACTGATGGGGAGGATGTGTTCGTCATCAAGGATAGTGAACGCTTGCCCATCAAAGTCTCCGACAAGGATGACTTTCGGGAGATGACGCTGATGAAGAGCCGCTCGCACGCCTCAGAAGCACTCATAGCCATCGCCAAGAGGGCAGGCTTCAAGGATGAGAAACCTGCTGGCAGCGCCCTCAAAGGGTGCCTCGTCGCCTCAGGAGACGCGGACGTCTATATCAGGATGGGGAACACGCATGAATGGGATATCTGCGCGTTGGACGCAGTCATCAGGGCTGCAGGGGGCGTCGTGACCGACCTGGAAGGCAATCCTTTAAAATACAACAAGGATGACACCCTCGTCAGGGGGTTCGTGGCTTCTAATGGTAAGAAGCACGAAGCATTGGTGGGGTTAATACAAGATGGACAGGCTTGAAGCATTGGAGGCGCAAAGCGTCTACATATTGAGGGAGGCGTATGCCAAGTTCAAGAGCCTCGTCATGCTCTGGAGCATCGGGAAAGACAGTACGGTCATGCTCTGGATGGCGAGGAAGGCTTTCGGTGGCCACGTGCCTTTTCCTTTGGTGCATATCGATACGGGCTACAAGATACCAGAAATGATCAAGTATCGTGACAAGCTCGCCATAGAACTCGGCCTGAACATGGTCATCGGCCAGAACAAGCAAGCACTCAGAGAAAAAAACACCTTCCCCGACGGCAAGCTCAACAGGATAGAGTGCTGCAAAGCACTCAAAACAACAGCGCTCAGAAACACGCTCTCAGGGGAATGGCCTCGGTACCGATTGGATCACCACAAAAAGAAATACGTGCTCGACGAGGACAAAGAGCCGTACACAGGTGTCATCGTTGGCGTACGAGCAGACGAGGAAGGCACCAGAAGCAAAGAACGCTACTTCTCACCAAGAGACAAGAACAACGACTGGGACGTCGCAGACCAACCCCCAGAACTCTGGAACCAATTCAAGACCGACTTCGCGCCGAACACCCACCTCAGGATACACCCCTTACTCGATTGGACTGAGCTGGACATCTGGCTGTACATCCAGAAAGAGAATATACCTGTCACTTCACTGTACCTCGCAAAGAATGGGAAACGCTATCGATCACTAGGCTGCTATCCCTGCACCAAACCAGTCGACTCAAACGCAGATACTATCGCAAAGATCGTTGAAGAACTCAGAAGTGGAAAGTTCTCTAACATCGCTGAACGATCAGGAAGAGATCAAGACAAAGAAGACGGTGGAGGACTCGAGACCTTACGCTTGGATGGATACATGTAAAATGAGAAAAGAGACGCACGCAAGAACACTCATAAAAAGTATTACCTGGAGGATTATCGCGACGATGGCTACCATCATTATCGTGTATCTTCTCACAGATAACTTTGGTATAGCAACAGCAGCAGGACTCGTCGAAGTAGTCACGAAACTCATCATCTACTACTTGCATGAAAGGGCATGGATACATGTCCCTTGGGGCATAAAGAAAAATGCGCGCTGAAAAAGAACAGATGAACATCGTACTCGTAGGTCATGTCGACCACGGTAAAAGCACAGTCGTCGGTAGATTGCTCGCTGACACCGACTCATTACCAAAAGGAAAACTCCAACAAGTCAAAGACTACTGCAAGAACAACGCAAAAACATTCGAATACGCGTTCCTCCTAGACGCATTGAAAGCCGAACAATCACAAGGCGTCACCATTGACAGCGCGAGATGCTTCTTCAAGTCAAAAAAACGGGAATACATCATCATCGACGCCCCAGGACACATAGAATTCCTCAAGAACATGATCTCAGGAGCGGCACGAGCAGAAGCAGCAATTTTAGTCATCGACGCACAAGAAGGCATACAAGAAAACAGCAAGCGGCACGCGTACATGCTCTCCCTCCTCGGCATCAGGCAGGTGTTGGTGGCCGTGAACAAGATGGACCTCGTTGACTACTCGCAGGAGCGGTTCGACAAGGTCAAACAGGATTTCACCGGGTTCCTCGAGGGCATCGGCATCAAGCCTAGGGATTTCATCCCGGTGTCTGCTCGTGAGGGTGACAACGTCGCCTCCAATTCCAAGAATCTCTCATGGTTCAAGGGCGACACCGTCCTGGAGGCGATAGACCATTTCGAGAAAGAGCCGTTGCCTGAGGACAAGGAGTTCCGCATGCCCATCCAGGGGGTGTACAAGTTCACCAACCTCGGCGACGACCGCCGCATCATCGGGGGGCGCGTCGAGACCGGCACGCTCAAGGCAGGGGACAAAGTGGTGTTCCTGCCTTCCTACAAGACCTCCACGGTCCAGTCCATAGAGGAGTTCAACGTCTCCGGCAAGAAATCCATCTCAGCCGGCGAGTCGACAGGTTTCACCTTGACTGAGCAGGTCTTCGCCACCCGCGGCGATATCGCCTGCAAGGCCTCCGAACCACCTCCCTATGTCGGCCGGCTGTTCAAGGCGAGCATCTTCTGGATGGGCAAGAAGCCCCTGGAGCTGGACAAGGAGTACAAGCTCAAGCTCACCACCTCCGAGGCTAAGGTGCGCGTCACCGAGATTACGGGTGTCTTGAATTCGTCATCGTTGGAGAGCGCGAAGGCCCCCGAGGTCAAGCGCCACGAGGTGGCCGACTGCGTCATCGAATCCAAGGTTCCCTTGGCGTTCGACACGTTCAAGGCGATGAAATCTACTGGCCGGTTCGTCCTCGTGGACGAGTACGAGATCCGCGGCGGCGGCATCATCACCGAGCCCTTGGAGGACGAGGAGTCAGCCACGCGCGAGCAGATTTCGCTTCGCGAGCAGAAGTGGGACCCTGGCAGCATCGGCTTCAGGGAGCGCTCGTTGAAGTACGGCCAGTTCCCGACGCTCATGCTCATCACCGGGCCTTCCGGGGTGGACAAGAAATCCATCGCGAAGCAACTCGAGAGAACGTTGTTCGACCAGGGACGCTCGCCCTACTTCCTCGGCATCGGTAATTTGTTGCGTGGCCTGGATGCGGATATCGACAAGGAAAGACGACAGGAGCATATCAGGCGTCTCGGCGAAGTCTCTCACTTGCTGTTGGATGCCGGCTTGATCGTCGTGGCGACCGCTAGTGATTTGACTGAGCCCGAGATAAGGTTGCTGCGGACCATCATCAACCAGGATTTCATCATCACCGCCAACGTCGGAGACTTCACCAATGGTAATGGTGTTATTGACGTCTTCCTCGACGAGAACGACGGCGTCGAGGCGAACGCGAACAAACTCTTGGGCAAGTTGTCGTCGAACAACAACATCTTCAGCAGGTAGGGAATCATGGCTGACAACATCACCTGGCACCACGGCAAGGTCACGCGGGAAGACCGCGTCAAACTCTTTGGGAAGAAGAACAAGGTGTTCTGGTTCACCGGACTGTCAGGATCGGGGAAGTCCACCATCGCGGTCGAGTTCGAGAAGCGGCTGCACGAACAGGGACATCCTACATTTATTCTTGATGGGGATAACGTCCGCCACGGCCTGAACAAGAACCTCGGCTTCTCTCCCGAGGACCGTGAGGAGAACATCCGACGGGTGGCCGAGGTGGTCAAGCTGTTCTACGACGCTGGTGTGACTGTGTTGGTATGCTTCATCAGCCCTTATAGGAATGATCGTGAGTACGCGCGGTCATTGATAGGCGATGATTTCGTGGAAGTGTACGTCAAGTGTTCCTTGGAGACGTGCGAGGAGCGCGATCCTAAGGGCTTGTACAAAAAGGTCCGGAAGGGTGAGATAAGAGGATTCACAGGGGTAGACGCGCCGTATGAGGAGCCGACTTGCCCTGAGGTCACAATCGTGAGTGATATTGTTGGTGTGGATGAATCTGTCTCTGCATGTATGGATTTGTTGTGAAGAAGTGTATCATGGGTTTTTGGCGATTCATGTTAATAGTACTTGTATTTTTTGAGGTTCTTGTTGAGTGAACGGGCAGTCTTGATATTTTCTTTCCTGTAGAGTTCGGTGATTTTTCTCCTGGTTTTCTTGTCCATTCTATATTTGCCTGATATTTTCCTCAGCATGAGTTTGTCGTCGAGGAATAGCAGGGTCTTGGTGCATAGTCTTCTCAATTGTTGGTCGAAGAAGTTTTTATATCGGTAGTATTCGGCCTTTTTGAAGTCCCGGTTGCTATTGTTTCCGATGAGTTTTTTTTTGTAACTGGGATGAGATATTGAACTTCTCGAGGATTTGTCGGAACCATAATAGTAACATGGCGGAAAGCGATGTTAGCCATGATAGGGGGCTCAAGGGGGATTCGTTTAACTTGCTTGTTAGGAATGTGTTGAGGAATCTATGGATGGAAATTGTTATCTTTGACAATCCTTGTTTTTGTTTTTTCTTATCAGGTGTGGGGGGTTCTGAAATCCCCAAAAATTTGCATAGTTGTTTCAGAACCTTTGCAGGTTCGCTTTTAAACTCTTCGAATACATAGACGAAAACATTTTCTTTCCCGAATACGTGTTGGTAGTGGGTTATGAATGTGTGGTAGAAGAGCTTGCTCCTCAAGGCAACGCTCCTCTTGTTTGGTGAGAACAATAGTTTTGTTGAGGGAAGTCTTCCTCCTCTTTTGATATACTGGTTGTAGTAAGATTCGAGCATGGATGTTTGGTTTCTTATCCCGATTATGATTCGTGTGTCAAAGTCCTTGAAGCTTTCTTTCAATCGCTCTGCTACATAGAGGGAAGAAGGCATCAGTCCGCCGTTTCCGAAAGATAATCCTTCATAGCTCACCCCATATATCTTCTTCTCAGTGGGATGTTTCCTTATTATGTTTCTTACTGTATCTCTTGATTTCTTCGGGGAGAACGTGATATCTGGCTCGTTCTGGAGGTTCATCTGTAGTCTTGTCAGTTGCTGGACGTGCTTCCTTGAGCTTTTTCCCAGGAACTCTATATCCTGATGTGTTGAGAAGAACTCATTCTGGAGCCATGTCGTGGCGGTCTTTGGAAATCCTATATTGATGAATATCTTTTTCTTTTTCATTTTTCATGGGATTCGCTTCTAGAAGATTGGGATTTGGGATTCGGAGTTGTTATCTTATCGTAATTCCATTGCGTTACCAGATCCCTATCCAGTAGTTCGCTGAGTCTCTTCACCTCCGGCTTGAATTTCTTCATAAGTCTTTCTTTCAGGGATGGCTTTATTTTCTGGTGTTTGACAGGGATTTTAATGAACTTGTATAATTTCCGTTTGATGGCCTTGTATGCTTTCTGGGGCAGTACTGCTTTCCAGAATTTCCATACGAGAGGGTGTTCTGCTATGTTCTTGAGAGGCCTGTATTGTATTTTGTGCCTGTAATTTATTTTTTTGAAGGCGGGCGTGAACGTGTTGTCGACCCCTATGAATTTGGTGACTTCCGAAAACGTTTTTCTGTTGTCTCGGTTGAACTCATCGAAGAGTATGACTTTCACCTGGGAGCGTCCGAAAGTGCGAAAATACCGTTGTATGGATGTTGAGAATGTCGCGAGTTCGGTGTAGAAAAGTTGTGCGGGGAATGCTATTTTGGGCGGTAGTTGTTCTCCTTTTTTCCATGATTTCTCTTTTTCGAGTGATCTTTCAAAACTCTCTGTTTCAACCTTTCCGCCTTTGAATTGGTGGTATAGGGAGTGTATGTAATCAACGGGTTCTCTAATCATAATGATAATCTTGGCATTCGGGTTGAAATTATGGATGTTCTGTGCTGCTTCTTTCGAGTGGAGGTAGGCAGTGGTCCCTTCTCCTGCAACTTTCTCATCCTTCCAATCCCTGAATAGTGAGAGATATTTGCTCTGGGTGCGGTATGGGAAATGCTTTTTCTTACTATGGAACCTGTCGCTTTCCCTGATTCTGTCTGTGCAGAAAAAACCGATTTCTTTGGGTTCTGCCATGAAGATGTCCGGATGCTGCTTGAGGAATTCGTACATCGCTGTGGACCCGCTCTTGGGAGCTCCCACGAGGAAGACACTGGGTTTTCTTCTCATCTGGTTTTATTGATGGGAGGGTCCTTAAAAGGTTTTCTGAGGGGGTATTATGCGATTTGGCCCTGTTCCGCTTCGTAGTGTCTCTTAATCCCTTTGTCAGGGGTGGCTGTGAGGGCTTGTGGTGGCTGTCTAAGGCATAATGTTTTTAAATGATATATGTTTTTTAGAACGTTATGAGGAAACCTTCTCTATTTATTGTTGGGGCCCCCAAATGTGGAACCACGACGTTGTATGATTTGCTTTCCCAACATCCTGACGTTTTTATGACTGTCCCTAAGGAGCCTATGCATTTTTGTAAGGACTTTATTAGGGAGAGCGATTGGTTTTGGGGGAAGAAGAAGTATTTCCCTTATAGGGATAGGTCCCGTTATTGGGAGCTTTTTAGCGAGTGGTCTGATGAGAAGGTTGCGGGAGAGGCCTCGACCGTTTATCTGTACTCGAAGGTGGCTGCCAAGCGGATACGTCACTTCAACCCTGAGGCGAGGATAATCATCATGTTGCGGGAGCCTGTCTCCTTCATCGAGTCGCTCTACCTCCATAACAGGCGTGAAGCGGGGGAGGTCCGTTCCTTAAGGGAGGCGCTTGATTTGGAACCGAAGCGGAAATGGAACCATAGATTGGCCCCCTCACGCATTCGGTTCCCCTCCTATAGCTTCTACAGAGAGTTCGCCAACTTTCCTGAACAGGTAAGGAGGTTCACCGCAGTCTTTCCTCGGGAGCAGATACTGTTCATCACGCTGGACGAGCTGAAGAGCAGCCCCGAGAATGTCTTGGAGAGGGTGTGCCGTTTCGTGGGGGTGTCTCCTTCCAGGACCTCCGCTTCACCGGCCTCTTCAAACACTCGTAGGCTCCCGAAATCGCAGGCGTTGAGAAAGGTGTTGGAGAGTCCCCTTGTATGGCAGCTGCCCAAGATGGTACTGCCGAGGAAGTGGTACGACAAGCTGAAGGACGTCTACCGGGGAGCAGCCTACACTCTGCCTTCGAGGTCTGTTATGGAGTCTGATCTCGTGGAATCGTTGAGGAAGGAGTTCAAGCCCGTCGTGCGGGAGCTCAGCAAGATCACAGCCAAGGATTTGGAAGGGTTATGGTCTTACAGGGAGAGGAAGCTCAGCTCCTCAAAGGAAGACCCCCTGCCGGTGTGCTTGGGTGGCACGCTCGGCGACACCTTCATCGTGTTCTGCAAGATCACCAAATACTGGCAGAAGCACGGCGGCCACTACACCTTGAGACGCTTCAATGACCACAAAGGATTCGACAAGCCCTTGAAGGAATTCTTCAAAGGGGTGTCCTACATCGATTATCTCCCCAGCAAGAGCCATGCGATGCTTTCCAAGGAGATTTACAAGCACGTGTATCTTAATGCGGACGTCGAGGGGGGTAGGGGGACCAGGACCCGGATAAAGGATTCCGTCGATTTCGGTATGGAGCCTTTTCCGGATGTTCCTTTCAAACCGAAGCGCCCCAGGGGGAAGCATGTGGGCGTACAGCTCCATGCGGGGAAATCGCTCAACAACTACAAGGGGTTCCGTTTCAGCCATGTCTTGCGGTTCATGTCAGAGCATCCCGGCGCCACCTTCCACCTCTTCGGGACCGGCTACGGCTACAGCGAGCGGAGCGTAAGACGTTTCTGCAGGAAGCATGGCATACGGAATCATGTGGGCCGGACCAGTTTCTCGGAATGGCTGCGGTACCTCAAGTCCATGGATTTCCTCTACACGCCCGAAGGGTTCAGCGCGTTCTTCTCGCTCTCGCAGAAGGTTCCTTGCAGGGTGTACTACATTGATCCTCTCAGCACCAAGCGCATACATCCCGCCTGGAAGTCCCATGCCGACCTTGTACGTGCGAAATCCGTAATTCTATGGCCTTGGTTGTTCTTGGGGAGGGTGCGGCAGCGGCTTAAGATTCCGCGATGATACGGGTGAGTCGTTTCTCGAGCTCTTTCTTAGGTGCTTCGGAGTCGAACTTTTTGGCGTGGGTCCTGGCTTTTTTTGAGTAATTTTTGTATTCTTTCTCTATTTGCAGGATGGCCTTTTTCCAGTCCTTCACTGTGGCTGAGGGCTTCATTAGTATACCGCCCCCGTCCACTGATTCTGCGTGCCCTCCCAGGTCGGTGGCGATGGCGGGGATGCCTGACAGCATCGCCTCGACCGGCACGCGGCCGAAGGCTTCCGGGTGCTCCCTGGCTGAGATGAATATCCTCGTCTGGCGGTAGATATCCCTCGGGTCGTCGACGTATGTCCGCTGGACCTTCAGGTTGGGGATGTCGACCTCGTCCTTATGCCCGACCGAGAGGAACTTGTGGTCGGGCATGCTCCGGGCAAGGGCTTCCATCATCCGGTGTCCCGACTTCTTCCCCAAGCCTATCGCCGTGATGTAGGATCCTGTGCTTTTCACCCTGTACTTGTGGGCGCGTATCCTGTAATACGACACTATTGCGTCGACCCCGATTATCTTTTGTATCATGCGTCTCGTGTATTCGCTGTTCGCGACCACGAGGTCTGCTTCACGGAAGCTCTCTGGGATGGTACAGCCGTAGACGAACGTGTCCATCAGCCACGCGTACCCTACTCTGAGCGGTATTTTGAGCGTGTTCTTCTTCCCTCTGAACTGGCTGTTCTTCAGGGAGGGCAGCAGCCGTTCGAACTTCCTGAACAGCCGCCAGTATCCTCCTATCAGCGTCTCGAAGCGGTGGACGAAGAATACGTAGGGAATGCCAAGTTCACGTTTCAGGTTGAGCGCTATCTTCGATTCGAAGCTCCAGGTGAGGAGACACTCCGGCCTGTGTTTTTTCGCGAAGCTGGTGGCGAGTGCGAGCTTCCTCTTGTTGCTTGTGGCTTTGAGGGTGTAGTAGTGGACGCCGTTCAGCGTTCGCTTCTGGTTTTGCCAGGAGAATTGCAACACTTCTATCTCATGTCCTTGTGCAGTGAGGTATTCCGAGAGTTCCCTCATGCTTATCTCGCCCCCTCCTGGCATGGAGTGCTTTGTGGGAATCATGGGGTTGTGCGCGAGTATCATCAGTTTCATGTTTTCTTCCTCTTATTGTGGTCTTCCACGAATGACAGCAGCCTCTCAATCTGGTTCTTCCAGGTGTAGTCTTCGAGAACTTTCTTTCTGCCTGCTTTGGCTATCGTTTCTCGTTCCTTGTGGTGCTTGAGGTAGTGCCTGATTGCGTTGAGACATTCCTCTTTAGTGGCGAACCATTCAAGGTGTTTCCCTTTCACGAAGAATTTCTCGAGATCCTTGTTGTGCGTCGCTAGGAGGAACGAGCCTGTCGCCATGGCGTCGAATACCCTGGCTGAGAAGCCTGCTCCTGGCCTGTTGATGTTGAGTATGATCCTCGATTCCTGGTACAGTTTCGTGAGCGCTTGGTTGTAGCGGGGGCCGTTCCTGGTGTTAGGGCCGTACACCTCCACCTTAATGCCGTTCCTCTTGAGGTATGAGAGGAGCCTCCTCCGCGGCCTGTCTATCATGCCGACGAAGATGACGTCATGTTTCTTCTTCCTCCGCTTCAAGTGCTTGTAGTCCTGCAGCGAGGCTCCTTGGATGAGGTGCAGTTTCCTCGTGTTCCCGAAGAACGGCAGCACGTCGGACCAGGTGGTGCTTGCGTAGTCGCACCTCTTCGCGTACTCGTCGGCCTCGACAATCCTGGCGGTCTTCAGGTAGTCCATGAAATAGTAGAACAGCGGGCCGTGCCGCCGTAGTTTTGGGAGGAACTTGTAGTGGAGGTCTTCCGCTTTTGAGATCAGGATGAGGTCGTAGGTCTCGCCCTTGATCTTGCTGAAGAGCTCTTTCGCCATGCCTTGCCTGGCGGGATCCCTGTAGAACAGCCGCCTGACAGGTTTGGGGAAGAAGGGGAGCTTCAGGGCCCAGAAGAGCCTCCATGCGAACCATTTGAAGGGCCCCCTGCGCTTGTTCGTGTTCGCGCGGTAGTCGAATGTGGTGACATCGATGCCCTTCCGTCGCAACTCTTCCAACTGGGGTATGTTCTTCGAGTGAGTGGGTGAGAACACTCCTATGAAGAGTACGCGCTTCAACATGCGGGTGAAATTGCCTCGCCGTTTAAAAAAATTGTGAAAGCAAAAGGTTTATAACACTGCTGGAGCTTTTGGGGAGCGTATGCGGACGCTCATCTGGCACGTCGGCCTCCACAAGACGGCTTCAACCTTCCTGCAGCACGAGGTCTTCCCCAAACTCGGTGGTGTCAAGCAACTCACCAGTCATGGCAAGTATGGTACTGTTGACCTGATGAACAAGAATCTTTCCCAGCGTGATGTCAAGCGGATACGGGGAGAGTTGAAGAAGAGGGCGACGGCAGGCACGAACCTGCTTTCCTGTGAGGGTCTGGCTGGGTCCGCGTATCCTCGCCGCCCAGTCAAGGATAGGGTCCAGATACTGGATGATATAAAGAAGGTCTCCCAGGGCTTCAAGCCAAAGGTCATACTCGTGCTCCGCCGGCAGGACAAGCTGATTGAGTCCGTGTATCGTGACTATGTCCGTGGGGGGGCAGTTGATGACTTCGACACCTTCATGGGACGGCTCTTCAGGAGGTGGGGTGGCCGGGGAGGCTTTGTCCAATGGTTCAGCTTCTCTGCTTACGTACGGGAATTGCACAAGATGTTCGAGAAGCAGAACGTCCTAGTGCTTACGCAGGAGGGGCTCAAAGCCTCCCCCACCCATTTCATGGAGTCGCTCTGCAGGTTCATCGGGACTGATGTGCCCGCTTATCACAATAAGCCGAGGAACAGGAGTTATGGGGCGGTGCAGATGAGGTTAGCGAGGAAGCTCAATATCCTCTTCAAGACGAGGTGTAATCCCCGTGGCCTTATACCATTGAGGATTGTCCCGGCGATTCTGGGGAGGGAGGTCTTCTTCAGGCTGTTCCCAAAACCCTACAGGATTCCTGAGGCGTGGCGGAAGGAGCTCCTGGAGCTATTCTCAGAGGACAACCGGATTCTGAAAGAGAAGTATGGTATCGGATTCTCATAGGATGCTCAGCTGGTCTTTTTTCGGAGCATCTTGACTTGCCGTATCATCCAGAAGAGTCTCGATTTCTCCATTAGTGCAAGGATGATGATGTAACTGACTCCTATGATGAGGGCGTGGGTTATGAATGAGGTGAGCTGCTGCGAGAAGCTTATATGATTCCTCACCAGGAGGTGGACGGCTGCGCTTCCTGCCCCTGCTATGACTGGGTTGACAATCACTCTCTTGAGGTTGAGCGATACTATCCTTCTAGTCCTGCGGAGCAGCTCCACGATGCCGGCGACCATGCCGAGGTTGACGGCCATGGCCGCCCCCTCCGCTCCTGCGATCAGGGTGGCTGGTATGAGTACGATAGCAAACCCGGCGAATTCAACCGTCTTCGCTGCCGCCACGTTCTTCGGGAGGCCCACGTGCTTGTTGAGGTTGATGTGCAACTGGCGGTAGGGTAGGAGGAGTGCGTATAGGACCATGATCTGTGCGATGGTGGTCATCGGCGCCCACTTCGCGCCGTAGACTATGACTATGGCTTCTTTTGCCAGGAGGAAGAAAGGTACGTATAGGAACAGGACGATTCTCATGACGAGGGCGCAGAGGACGTTGTAGTTCCTCTGGAGCACGCGCTTGTTGTTCTGGAACTTGGCGAAGACTGAGGCTGCCACTCGTCCAATCGAGCCTATGGTGAACTTGCTGAACAGTCCGCTGAGGGTGTAGGCTTGGCTGTACAGGCCCAGCGCGCCCGTGCCGACGAGGTGTTTCACCGTCACGTCGTCGGCGCGCTCGTTCGTCCTGTTGAGGATGGACGTCGCTATGTTGTACTTTGCGTAGTCGAAGAAGCGCCTGAAGTCCCGGCGCGAGAAGGCGAGCCGTAGCTTTGTGGGGCTTCTCATGAGGAGATAGGCTGATTTGATGATGTTTGGGGTTATGGTGAAGAGAAGGAGGGCCCATATCCCGAGCCCGTTGAACGCTACTATGAGGGCTGCCGCGAACGAGAGCGCCGTTGATGTCAGGAGGAGGATGGAGAGTTCCTTGAAGCGTATGTCCCTGGCGTACAGGGCCTTGATTGATGTCGTCACGTGCTTGAGTGTCATGGCGACCCCTACGCAGAGGAACAGCCAGGTGTGGTTGCCGGCGGTGGTCGGGAAGAGGATGGGGTAGAGGAGCGATAACGCGCCCACTAGGATGAGGGATCCGGCCAGCTTGAATGTCATGATGGACCTGAGCGCGCCTTTGAGGTCGTTCTGGGTCTGCACCAGGTAGGAATGCTCGTCCCAGGAGATGAACATGAATGTGAGGGTGAAGACGCTCATGAGGTACGCGATGGTGCCGAAGTCCTGCGGGGAGAGCAGGCGGGCGAGGACGATGGTTCCTACGAATTCCAGGAAGAGGACGACGTAGTTGGCGGTGGCGTTCCAGGCGAAGCTCTGTATGATTTTCTTCTTCATGGCGTCGTCACGATTTTCGTTTTGATGTTCCTCATGTCCGGGACGTGACGGTAGGGGTGGTTGTCGAGTATCTTTGGATGTCTTCCCCTGTACTTCTTGATGACTCTCTCGCTGCCCGGCCACCAGCCGTAGACGCCCGTGTTCCTCTCGTTCTCCTTATAGAGTTTGTCGGCATTCTTCTCGTTCCACTTGTAGTAGATGTGGTCGTACCAATCCAGACTCTCCTTGGAGCGGGACCCGCCCTTGACTTCCATCAGGCGCGTGAGGTATTCCCTCTCATTAGTCCGTATGAAGCTGTAGTGGAACATGGGGTCCTTTTCGAGCGCTATGTGCTCGCTTTTTTGGTAGCGGCTCCCGTTCGCGTAGAGCGCATACTGGTTGTAAAAGTGGAATTTCATGCCTTTGGTGTAGCGCCAGAGCCGCTTGGAGTAGCCGTCTATATAGTGGGTGAAATCGTACACGAAGATTCTCGCCTTCAGGCGGATCATGTCTTTTTTTGTGGTGCGCATGATTCGTCTTATCTTCTTCATCTGCTCCTCGGTGTAGAACTCGTCGACGTCGCAGAGCATGATCCAGTCGCCTTCTCGTATTCCCATCCTTTTGAACTTGGAGAGGATTTTCTTGAATGACAAGCCCTTGCCTATTTCGACGCGGGGTCCCGCGACGTTCCTCATGAGGGTGACCTTTGGGTGGTCCTTGTACCTTTTGATGATATTTCTCGTTCCGTCCTTCGACCGATTGGTCCAAAAGTGCCATATGGGGCCGTGATATCCTTCTCCGATTATCAGGTGGTCGACATGCTCGAGGTGCGCTTTGATGGCGTAGTCAGCCCAGTCCGCATCCTCGTAGATGGGCATGAATCCGTAGACAGCTATTTTTGATCACCTTGTATGTCTGACAGCGTCAGGTTTTTTTTAAAGGTTGTTCTCTCTGGGTCGACGTTGCCGGCTTCCATCGGGCGGTCTCGGGGCAGACCCTGCTTCCTGTCGTTGATCACCGTGTGGTCTTTTCCGTAGGGTTTCGTCCGGGGCCAGTTCGTCGGTCCTGCTATGGTGACGGTTCTCGTCCCCACTGCCGCGGCGAGGTGTCCTAGCCCGGTGTCCGCGTGTATTACCACGGCGCATTTGCGGAGGAGTGCTGCCGTCCGCGGCAGCGAGGTCCTGACAACTTTTTTTTCCAGCCCTGCTTCCTTTAGGGATTGGAGCAGCTCTTCCTCGTCCGGCCCGAGGAATACCATCGCCTCGTGCGTCGGGGGCAAGGACTGTATGAGTGAGATGTATCGGCTTATGGGGTACCGTTTTATGGCTTGTTTCTTCTCGCTGCCCGGGTGGATGCCGATGACGGTTTTCTTCTCGAGTCCTCTCTTGCTCCAGAGTTTGTCAGCGTAGTGCCGCGCTTCTTGTGGGATGGTGTAGTGGTATGTCATTGATGACGGTCGGGCCATGCCGAGCTCATGGAGGATCTTGGTGTTCTCCTCGACCCGGTGCAGGCGAGGTGTTTGTGCGATGCTTATGTCTGCGCCGAAAGAGGTGGGGTGGCCTGCCAGGTCGTAGATGTGCGATGCCTTGGTGTTTCCTCTCAGCAGCCGAAAAAGGAGTCCTGACTTGGGACCTGCTCCGTGGGCAAGGAATATGAGATCGTAATTTCTCCTGTTGACGCGTCGGAGGGTGCGGAGACCTTGGAAGTGCAATATCTTTTTGACATCCTGGTTTCCCTCGAGGACTTCCGCTTTGGCTGCCAGGCAGAGGACGTCCACCGAGCAACCCTTTTTTTTGAGAGTGTGCGTGAGGGGTGTGGTCATCAGGAGATCCCCCGCACCTTGGAGGTTCACGATAAGGATGGTCGATGTCTTGCCGGCCTTCTTGACAGGCCTGACAGGAAGACTCCTGCTCACGAGCTTCCAGAACGCCTTCATGGGGTGAAATCACCAGAATTCACTTTATATGTTTTGTGGAATGCTTTTGTCCTTGCAGGTGGACTCCTCGGACTCCTCGATGTGGAACTCAGTGATGGGGCGAGTCGGTGATTCAGGGGTGTGGTACTACCACTAATTATATAAAGGCTATCTCGTGTACTACGTGGCTATGAGAAGGGTGTTGTTCAGGGCGTTGCGTCGGACGGCAAGGGTGCTCGGGGGTGGCTCCCTGAAGCGGCAGAACGCCCTTGCGAGGTCGCTGGTGGTCCAGAAGGTTTACGATGCCCTCTTCAGGTTGACGCGGCCGTCCACGGCGTCGGTGCATGGACACGTAATGTACCTTGATGAGCGCGACACTCTCAACCTCTCGCAGCGGGAGGAGTATGAGCCGTTGATTACGGGTCTGTTCAGGGAGCAGCTGAGAGAGGGTGACGTCGTGGTTGATGTGGGGGCGCACATCGGCTATTACACCTTGCTCGCCGCAAAGCTCGTCGGCTCTAAGGGTCACGTGTACAGTTTCGAGCCTGATCCTAAGAACTTCAGGCTCCTTGAGAAGAATGTCGCCGTGAACAAGTACCGCAACGTCACGCTGTTGAACAAGGCCGCTGGCGACAGGAAGGGGACGGTCCGGCTTTACCAGGCTGGCTACAATAAGGGTGACCACAGGTTGTTTGATGATGTGAAGGGCAGGTCAAGCGTCGAGGTCCCGATGGTACGGGTGTATAGCGTGGTCCGGAAATCCGACTTGGTCAAGGTCGACGTGCAAGGGGCGGAGATGCTCGTGTTGGAGGGTATGAAAAGCTTGTTGTCGCGGGAGTCCGTGAAGCTGATATCGGAGGTTGAGCCTGCCAGTTTGCGTAGTATGGGTGCCTCCGCGCAGGGATACTTCTCGGACTTGTGGAAGCTCGGATTCAAGATTCAGCACGTCAACAGCTCGAAGGGACGCTTGGAGCCCCTTGATGAGAAGCGTTTCTTGAAGGAGTACGAGCACCGCGTGAGCAACATCTTCTGTCGCAAGTGATGGTCAATCCTGTAGGGGTTGTGTGTAGTCCTTGCCTTCCAACAGGCATCCTCGGAATCCTCCCGTTCCTGAGAATTCCTTCCGCTTCACTTCTTCGTTGCTCTCCTTGTCGACGACGAACAGCACTCCTTTCGTTCGCCGCCTGTTCTCGCGTTTCTCCACGCTTCCCCCTACGATGTAAATGTGCTTCTTGTCTATGGAGTAATCTTTGCAGAAATACTTGTCTGGATAGTGCTCAAACAGGAAGGTGTCATCCACGAGAAGCCCTGCCTGGTGGGGGTGGTTGACCCTCTTTATCGTCCCTGAGGACCCGCAGAGTTCCATCTCCTTCCCGTCGATGATGCAGTACTTGTGGGCTTCCCAACCTTTCTCATACCTCTCTATCTCGTTGAGGTGTTTATCGAGCACTGCCACTCCGCTCGGTCCGTACTGTTTGTTCAGCCAGTTCAGGCAGATGTAGTATTTTCCCTTATGGGGCCAGATGCTGTTGAGATGGTTGTAGTTCTTCTTGTAAATGGTTGGCAGGTACTTATTCGGTGGCTGTATCTTTACTTTCTTCTGGAGTTTGGGTTCCTTGTCAAACAAGTAGATGTGGTTGTCATACGTCCCTGACACCAGGAGATGCCCATGGTGTAGTGCCATGTGGTGGAAGTCTGGTTTTCTTCTCTTCCCCAAGATATTCCTGGTGCTGTGTTGTTCGCTTGTAGAGATGAGGGTGTAACTCTTCCTATCGAGTTTGAATATTGCTGATGATCCTCCCACATAGAGGTGGTGGCTATCTCCCGCTAAACCCATGACTGTTTGGCCGATTCCTGCTCGGAAGACTTGGGTGAGTTTGTCGCTTTCATGGGAGTACTTGTAGAGTTTTCCGTTCTCTCCTCCAAGCAATATGTTTTTCATATTTAATACGATTCTCTTTATTTTTTGGTCGCTTTGAGGTAGTAGCTGTGGTATTTTTCTGGGTTGATGTCTTCTATCTCTTTGATGTTGATGGGTTTGAAATATCCTTTTTTGCTCCTGTAGTTCAGGCTTAGTTCTACGTGGTGGTCTTTGAAGGATTTTTTCAAGGTTTCAACTCGCTCTTGGTAATCGTCATTAGTGTGGACTTCTATGAACCATGTGGTATTTTTCTTGAGCAATTTTTTGCTTCCTTTCAGAGCTTGAGTTTCAGAACCTTGGATGTCCATCTTGATGACATCGGGAACTCCGTATTTTTTTTGCGAATGAATCAAGTGTGTTATTCTGTCCGTCGATTTCTACTGTGAGCACTTTGCTTTCCTGCGGACTTCCGTTTAATTTTAAGTTCTCTTTCGCCTTTTGCACTCGTTTCTTCCTGGGTTCAAACAGGGTGCAGGTGATATGCATTGCAGAAGCGAGCGCCGAATAGTAGCCAACACTGGCTCCGACATCAAAGAACAGGTTTGATTTTTGGAATGTCTTTTTAATCTGTCTTATGACAGGCGGTTCTATCAATCCATTGTTAAGGAAGAAATCTTTTCCGAGACCGAGGTTTTGTGGATTTATGTTTTTGCTCCCTTTTAGCTGGAAATCCATATGGTCTATCTTTACTTTATATGGGCTTTGTCGAAATAAACGGTGGGTATAATCTGCTAGTATTCTCTTCCCATGTACGAATTCCATTATGGATCATCTCGTTCTTCTTACTTTATTTAAGTCTTTCTTCTCCAGCGTCTCCGTCCCGGCCTTCCCTACGACAACGCCTGCTGCTTTATTCGCCAGCCGCACGCTCTCTTCCAGGTCGCCGCCAGCGCCCAGTCCCAAAGCCGTCACCGCCGTCACTGTGTCTCCTGCTCCGGTGACGTCGAACACTTGTTTCGCTTCTGTAGGTATCATCAGCGGCTCGTGGCCTGTCCTGAACAGTGCCATGCCTTCCTCGCCGCGTGTCACCAGCACGTTGCTCTCCAATTCCGCCGCGATGGCCACGCCGATCTTGGTGATTCCCTCTCCGTTTTCCTCTGGTATGCCTGCGTAGGAGCTCGCTTCCACGTGGTTCGGCGTCAGCAGGTAGCAGTGCCTGCAGTGCCTGATGTTCTTCGGCTTCGGGTCGATCACAGTCTTCAGGCCTTGCTCGTTGCAGTACGTGACGAGCTTTTCGATCACGTTGCCGGTCAGCACGCCTTTGGCGTAGTCTGACAGCACCACGATGTTGATACCGTCGCTGGAAACAACTTCCTTCACCTTCTCGAGCAGGGCCTGTCCGGTCTCCTCGTCCAGCCCGCCGTCTTCCTCGTAGTCCATCCGCAGCAATTGCTGGTTGTGCCCCAACACCCGGCTCTTGATCGTCGTCCTGCGCTTTTTTATGGTGACGAGCCTGTCGACTATCCCTTTGTCCTTCAATAATCCGCGCAGCTTCTTCAGGCCTTCGTCCTGCCCCGCTACGCTCACCAGCACCGCGTTCCCGCCGAGGCTTGTGATGTTCGCCGCCACGTTCGCCGCGCCGCCGAGCCGTTCGTACTCTTCCAGCACTTGCACGACGGGCACCGGCGCTTCCGGTGATATCCGGGACACCTTGCCTTTGATGTAGTGGTCTATCATGACGTCTCCTATCACGAGCACTTTCGCCTTTCCGAAGCTCTTGATGGTGTCGTTCATTGCGTGAACGCCTCGTCTATCATGCCGCACCACGTGTGTATGAGTGTGATGTGGACCTCTTGGATCCGTTTCGTCTCCTGGGATGGCACCACGACGGCGTGCCCGTATTCCTTGAGCTTGCCGCCGTCCTTGCCCAGCAACAAGATGATGTTCATGCCTTTCTCCTTGGCGGCTTCCGCAGCCCTCAAGACGTTCTCCGAGTTCCCGCTCGTGCTGATGCCCACGAGCACGTCGCCCTCAGCGCCATAAGCCTCCACTTGGAGCTTGAACACGTTGTCGTAGCCGTAATCATTCCCGCAGGCGGTGAGGATGCTCGTGTCCGTCGTCAACGCCAGCCCCGGCAGCTTCCGGCGCTCCTTCTCGAACCGCACCACGAGCTCGCCTGCGAAGTGCTGCGCGTCCGCCGCACTGCCGCCGTTGCCGCACACCAGGACCTTCTTGCCGTCCTTGAGCGCCTGGATGAGGATGTCGCCGGCCTCGGCGGATTTCTTGATGAACCCCTCGTCCTGGGCCAGCTCTCCCTTGACCTTCCTTGAGGAATCCAGCTCCTCCTTGATGAATACGTCGTGCTTCATTGTCTCTAGGCCTTCCGGTCTCGTTTTTATGCTTTGCGGAACCCGTTCTACGCCCGGTCCCTCGTCTTGTCCGTCCTCTTCACCCAACCTGCTACAGTCCCGGTGCCGTAGCCGAAGTGGATGCACAGGTATGTGATGAGGACGTACCACGGGTTCGTCTTCTTCGCCGCGCTCACCACGCCGCTGCCTCCGAGCAGCGCTGCCAGGTGTGCCGCCAGCGGCGCCAGCAGCCATCCTTCTCCCGTCGCGACCGTCCCGGCTCCCAGTCCCAGCCATCCTATCACCGCGGCTGCCGGTGCCAGCGCGAACGGTTGCCATCGTCGCGCGTGCTTCATGACCTTCCACCGCCAGAACCCGTACCTGTACATCTGGTTCCATAATTTCTTGCTGCTGTCGCGCTTGTAGTAGTACGTCACTGCCTTGGGCTGGAGGTAGAGGTTGTACGCCTTGCTCACCCGCAGGTTGAATTCCAGGTCCTGCCCTTTGAGGAACCGCTTGTCGTACCACCCTAGTTCTTCGAAGACTTTCTTGGGGAACAGGCACGCGTACGCCGTGTCGACTCTCTTCAGGTCCTTCTTCTCGCTGTAGCTCGACCCGAGCCCTCCTCCTAACACGCTGTTCATCGCCGCTGTCGTGGCCTTGCTCATCCTCGTCCTGCCGGCGTCCTTGTGGATGCTCCCCACCCCGCCGACGTGCGGGTCTTCAGCCGACAGTCTCTTGTACGTGTCGTACAGCGTTCTCAGCCAGCTCTTGGACGCGTAGCTGTGCCCGTCGATGTACGCGACGAACCCTGCTCGTGACTTCCGGATGGCTAGATTACGTCCTTGCGCCTGGTGCTTCTCCTTGTTGTCCAAGAGAACGACGTTTCCGTGCTTTGCCTGGTACTCCTTGACGATGTCCCGCGTCCGGTCCGTGCTCATCCCGTCCGCGACGATGATGTCGTACGGCTCTTTGAGGTCTTGCTTGAGCAGGCTGTTCAGGCAGCGCCTGATGTGCTGTTCCTCGTTGTACGTTGGTATGATGACTGAGATCAGCGGTTTCATTTTTTCTTCTTTCGTTGGAGCGCTATTTGCCGCACAAGCCTTGTAATGTCTTGTTGTTGCTGCTCCACTTTGACGTAGAGTCGGAATTGGAGGTAGAAGAGTACGAGTACCGTTACGATGATGACGAGGTCTATCGCGCTGCTGAATCCTGTCTTGTTGGCCACTGACGCGACCAGTTCGGGGAAGAGGGCTATGGCTATCGCTCCTAACCATATGATGCTCCAGAAGATGAGTTCTCCTAGTGGTACTGCTCGGTCTCTTCTTCGCAGAATGAGCCTGCTCAGCGCGAAGATGCTGAACAGAATGATGATTATTTGTAGTACGTGTACCATGGGTGTTTCACCTTTTGAGTTTTCCTAAAATCATTTTTGTCATGATGTTGATGGCGTTGCTGTTGCCTTGTCCTTTAGCAAGTGTTTCGTCACTGTAGGTAATGGTGTTTGGGATTTCTTTGTACTTAAGTTTATTATCTGCTATTTGTTCGATGATTTCTGAAGCGTGTTCCATCCCATCGCTTTTTATCTTTATCTTGTTTGCTGCTTTTCTGGAGAGTGCTCTGAAGCCGTTGTGTGAATCGGTTAATTTTAGTCCGTAGAAGATACGCAGGGATAAGGCTCCTCCTTTGAGAATAACTCTTCTCATGAACGGCGCATTATTAGTGTTTTTGAGGAATCGTGATCCTAGGCAGACGTCTGCTTCGCCTTTTTCAATAGGTTTGATGAACTTCGGTATATCTTTTGCTTTGTGTTGTCCATCTGCGTCAAATGTGATAATGATATTAGCTCCTTGCTTAAGTGCATAACTAATCCCTGTTTGTAGTGCTGCTCCTTGGCCGCGGTTGATGATGTGTCTGAGCACGATAGCTCCAGCTTCTGTTGCTTCTTCAGATGTTTTGTCTTTGCTGCCATCATCTACTACAATAATATGTTGATAATTATGTTTATGTAGATTTTTAACGACTTTTCCGACACTGCCTTGTTCGTTGTACGCGGCTATTACTATCGCTATGTCCATATGCTAAAGAACAAAAATCGCTTTTTTAAGCTTTATGAATCACCAGTTGACTTTCCAAACGATAATCCGGTCGCCAGTGATGGGACTTCTTTCATCACTAAATTTCTCGAAATGCTTTGTATGTGCTCCTTCGAGGAAGAAGAGCCTGGTGAACATGCTCGTTGCCAGTTCGCTAGAAGCGATGACTGCCTTGTAGCTGCTTCCTTGTTGTACGAGGAACAGCTCGAAGTCTAGCCCTGGATTCTCGAATCTGGTTGTTTCTAGATTATTATTTTTAATGGTGACTGCTTTGAGGGTGAGCGTGTTCTCGCCGACCCGTTGTCCTGTTTGTCGGTTGTACGCGCCGATGCTGGCGATCGTGTTTTCCGGGTTTTCGAGGTCGACGACCACTGTTTCTAGCCTGATCGTTTGTCCTTGTTGGTTGCCGAGGTTCACGTTCTGGTTGCACGTGACGGTGTCGTTGTCGTCTTGGCAGCTGATTGCGTTTCTGGTGAGGTATTGCGGCCAGGGGCTGATCCACGCGTTCGCCGCTTGTTCGTTGGCGAGGCTGATTACTTGGTAATATAGTTGTCCTGCTGCTTTTGTTTCTATGTCGAAGAGTTCTTCGATGATAGGGGTTGCGACGTCCGGTGTTTCTTTTCGGAGCACGTTGTACGCGTACGCTTTCCTGAAGTCCCAGTTGCCGAAGTGTCCCCACACGCTCGCTTTACCGATCATGTCTGAACTAGTAATAAAATAGTTTTCTGGCGGTTCGCAATGGGTGAGTCTTGTGACGTCTTCAGCTTCTTCTTGTGTGAGTCCTTGTTCTTCCAAGTACGCAGTTGCTGCTTCTTGGTCTTCTATGAGGATTATCTCTCCCATGATTGCTCTTGCCTGCAAGGTGGTTTCTGGTGTTATGGCTTCTCCGTCTCCTTGGACGTGTTCTGCTAGGGTGTCGAATCCTTTTCTTGAACCGCAGTCAAGCATCCTCAATATGCCGACTGCTTCTTCCTCGTTGTTCGTGCTGAGCGCTCTGCCCACCCAGTGGGCCATGGGCGTGTTCTGGCTGGTGCCGTCGAACGTGACTGCTCTGTCGCCGATGGCTTTGAACCAGTGTCCGAAGTCCCACCAGCTGTTGATGATTGCGTCTGGTGCTGCTTCTTCATTGATTTTTGTTAGTGAACTCCACCAAGCGTCGTTCATGCTGGGTATTTCATGAAGTGCTGCTTGTTTTCCTGCATTGATGGGTTTGATGAGAATGAGTAATGCGATGATGATGAGTCCTGCTTTGATCCATGCTTGGTCTATTTCGAAGTTTTTCTCGCTCCAGGTGATGACGAGCTTGTAGAGTTGTCCGATGAGGATGCCTAACGCGACAGCGTAGGCTGGTACGAGGACGAGGATAAATCGTACGCCTTGTGTGCTGGCGTAGATGGTGCCTGCGAACCAGACGACGAGGAACAATGCGTATTTGATGTCTATGTCTCGTTGGTCTTTGAGGAAGAACAGGATGCCTGTAGCGACCGGTATTAGCAGTAATGCGAGGAACACGTAGGGGTTGCCTCTGAGCAATGGTTTGGTGATGAGGATGAGGTAGAGGAATGCGCCGCCGCCGAGGATGGCCCAGTCTTTGTTCTTGAATTCCTTGATGGTGATGAGGCTGAGGAGGAGTCCGAGGCAGGCTAAGTAGAAGTAGGCGCTGCCGCCTATCTGGTTGACGATGCTGGACAGTGATGCCCTGTTGAGCTCTGCGACGGTGGTGAAGACGTTCGGCCAGAGGTCTATTTTTGCCGCGTTCTGGATGCTGGCGAATTTAACTGCTCCTAATGGTCCGTTGATGAATCGGGAGAAAGATGAGAATAATGATACGAATATGCCGCTCGCTACCAACACTCCTAGTATGCTTCTGCCGGCGTTCTTCACTTCTGGTGCTGTGAATATTCTTTTCACGTCTTTTGTTTGCAGCCATGATTTGATGATGCGGAATCCGAGGTATGCGATGATGGTGATGAGCATGAAGTCGAAGATGTACCACCAACCACTCCAAAACTTGCTGTAGATGCCGAGGAAGAGGCCGGTGAGTCCTGAGTAGATAAGTTTCTTCTTGAGGTCTTTGGCGTCGAATGCTTCGATGAACATCCAGAGAATCAGTAAGGGAAAGGTGACGTTGTAGCTGTCGGTGTCGGCGAATCCTGCTGCGGTTCTGCCGAGGAAGGTGGAGTGGACGGCGACGATTGTGCCGGCGATGAACCCTCCGAGGTTGCCTGCTTTTTTCCTCGTGATAAAGAATGCGGGGATGACGGCTAGTGAAGAAATGATGACTGGCATCCAGAAGAAGACGTTGAAGAGCTCTGCGTCTTTGTTGAAGAATCTCACAATCTTGTAGATCATCGCTGAGAATCTTGTGTGGTAGTCTGTTTCTGTTTCTGCTCTTCCTATTGGCGCGAGCATATGGTTGTTTATTTTGACACCGTCTATTTCTACGTCTGCGCCGTAGCCATGATCAAGAACGTTTTTTGTGTGTCTGTAGTAGAAGTAAGGGTCTATCGCCAAGAGGTAGGTCTGCCCGTCGTCTTTTTGGAGCCGTTCCCTGATGTATTGTCCTTGGGTCTTTGCTTGTTCTGCGATTTCCGTTTCTTGTTGCTTGATGACTTGCGTGAGCTGTTCGTTGACGAGCGCTTGTTTCCGTTCTGGTGGCAGGTTGGGGTATTGTTGGTTTATCCCCGTGGTGATTTGGTTTTTGAGGTTGGTGATGATGCTGTTCTCTGCCCATTGGTCTGTGATGGGGAGTGTTGCTGGGTAGCTGCGGTAGGTGATGGAGAGTCCTGTGCTGATGAGGATGAGCAGGATGATGAGTAGGACGCGGAGGTGTTGGTTGGTGATGCGTTGCAAGAATGCTCGTGGTGTCTTTGTTGTTTGTCGTGCCACGTTCCCCCAGCTCCTGTTCGCCGGGTTCGGGGCGATGTTTATATAGTTTGTTGTTGGTTTTCTTTTTAAAGACGATTTATTTTCTTTAAGGAAAAGAATTATTTTGTTTCTACCAATTAGTGGTCACTTAAAGAAAATTATTTAAATCAATTAACTTTACTGTTTGGTAGTAACAAGCGTATGTTTTGGTGAGACACCACATGATCCGACAAGAAACAAGCACTTCTCAACCACGACACAGGAGGGATTCCATGAAACAACTACTATTCTCCATCCTGCTGGTCATCATGCTTATCATGACCGTACAAGCAGCGAGCGCAGCCGTGACCTACGCGCACTGGCAGCCCAACGAAACAGCAACCATTACCATCAACGAAGGCGACACCGCAGCATTCGACTGGTACGCGCAGACGAACTGGTACAACCTGGACGTAGACGTCCAGCTCAACGACGGAACGGACACGCTCGTGACCTATGTCGCAGGCCTGCAACCGAACAACTACGCCGGCGGCACCGTCGAAGTGGACCAAGACGATTACCAAGCACCAGGCACCTACACCGTCTCCGTCTGGGCGACCGACATCCTCGGCTACCAGGACACGCACACCATCGAATTGGTGGTCGAAGGACGAACACCCGAAGACAACGACCTCATCGACGTCGAAGTCACCGCAGAACCGACCGATGGCGAAGCACCATTAGAAGTGAGCTTCACCTGCACCGCTGTCGGCGGCGACGCCCCCATCAGTTATGCATGGGCGTTCGGCGATGACACGACGAGCGATGAACAGAACACGACGCACACCTACACCGAACCAGGAGCGTACACGGCGATGTGCACGGCCACCGACAACGACGGTGACTTGATGAGCGAACTCGTCGTCATCACCGTCGGACTCGTCAACAAAGCGCCGGAAATGGAACCTATCGACGACCAATACGTCGATGAGACAACGACATTCACCTATGACTTGCAGGTCTCGGACCCTGACAACACGTTAGACGAGCTGATTTGCTATGACGCGGAGTTCATGAAGGTCGACACGAAGCACACGAAAGGGGCCGACGATATCAAATACATCCCCGACTGGGCAGTCCTCGACGGCTGCACCATCGTCGGAGAAGCACCAGCAGTCGAATCCGACGAGGAGTATTACGTCCGAGTCGGCGTCAAGGACCCGGAAGGGCTGTTCGACGAAGAAGACTTCTACATCACCGTGCGACAACGCAACCAGCCGCCGACCATAGAGGACGTCGCAGACCTGACCATAAGCGAGGGGACGAACATCACCGTGCCCTTCACCGTGACGGATGCAGACGCGTTGGACACGTTGACATGCAGTGTCACGTCAGGGACGGAACTACCTGCCTGGCTGACCCTCGAAGACTGCGGCCTGGCCGGTACGGCGCCGCAAGTGAATGGTAGCGACACGAGCACGATAAGCATCACCGTCACCGATGATAAAAATGCAAGTGACACGATGGCATTCACGATCACGGTCGTCGACGCGGGCAACGGCCCGACAGCCGACTTCACATGGTCACCGACGAACCCACTCGTCGCCGAAGCCGTGCAGTTCACCGACACCTCCTCTGATGATGGCAACATCGTCAGCCATGACTGGACGTTCGGCGACGGCGCCCGCAGCGACCAGCATCACCCGACGCACAGCTACGCGAGTGGTGGAAGCTATCAGGTGACGCTCGTCGTGACCGACGACGACGGCCTGACAGGCATCACGCAACAGACCATCACAGTGACCGACTACGACTTTTCCAGCATCACGGTAAGCGCAGACCCGACGACAGGTACCGCGCCGCTCGACGTAAACTTCACCTGCTCGGTCATCGGCGGCGACGCACCCCTGACATATTCATGGGAGTTTGATGACGGAACCTTCTCTACAGACCAGAATCCGACGCACACCTATCACGCTGTCGGGACGTACACCGCCTCTTGCCTGGCAAAGGATGTGGACGGGGACACCATTTCAGGCCCCGTCGTCGTGTACGTTGAAGAGACGACGGCCACGAACCATCCGCCCATCATGCAACCGCTTCCTGACGACGAAGTGTACGAAGGAGAGCATTACACCAAGCAGTTGCTGGTGAGCGACCCTGACGACGACCCAGTGACTTGCTACTCAGCGGCAGACCTCGGCTACGGCATCTCACTGCCGGCATGGCTATCCTTGGACAAGGACAACTGCGTCCTGTCAGGCACCGCGCCTGAAGTGACTGAAGACAAGGTCTACTTGGTGGAGGTCGGTGTCGAGGATGACGGCGGGCTGACCGACTCTGAATACTATTATCTGACGGTGAAGGACCTCCCGGCAAATAACGTGCCGCCGACAGCGGACTTCGCTTGGGACCCGGCCGCACCATCGGTCGGGGAGACAGTCACCTTCACCGCGACGGCGACGGATATCGACGGGAATATCGTCCTGTATGAGTGGGACTTGGACGACGACGGCTCTTACGAGCTGTCAGGGCCGACCACCGACACCGTCTTGAGGAGTTATCCTTCCGCAGGCGATGTTGCCGTACGGCTCCGCGTCACTGATGACGACGGCGCCGCCGACTCGGTCGCGAAGATTATCACCATCACCGACGTCTCGGACCATGACTTCACGGACATCGCAGTCGCGGCGGACCCGATCAGCGGTTTTGCGCCGTTGGCGGTCAATTTCACCTGTTCGGTCATCGGCGGCGACGCCCCCATCAGTTATGCATGGGCGTTCGGCGATGACACGACGAGCGATGAACAGAACACGACGCACACGTACCGGACGACCGGCCCGTTCACCGCGACGTGCACCGCACGGGACGAGGACGGCGACGCCATACATGGCAGCGTTGACATAGCGGTCGCGGCGCTGCCGACTAACGATGCGCCCGTCGCCTCGTTCTCTTGGTTGCCCGTCGTTCCCGAGACGAACGAATCAGTGACCTTTAATGCGAACGCCTCGACTGACAACGACGGGAGCATCGTGTTGTACGAATGGGATTTCGACGGTGACGGCGTCTGGGACGCGACTGGGGTCGCGGTGACGATTGCGTACGCCGCGCCAGGGGCGTATGACGTCACGTTGCGCGTGACTGACGACAACGGCGCTCAGGATACGGAGACGAAGGAGGTCGCGGTCGTCAAGCCGTCTGCATTGCCGGTGGCGGAAGCAGGCCCTGACCTCACCGTGTACGTCAACACGCTGGTCAAGATTGATGGTAGCGCTTCGTATGATCCTGACGGCGGCGACATCGTTTGGTATCATTGGGATTTCGGCAATGGTGAGATTGCTGCGGGCGTGCACGCGCAGGGCAGCGTCGTGTACAACCAGCTCGGCACGTACACGGTGACGTTGACGGTGACTGATGACGAGGATGACACGGTGGACGATACGGTGGTCGTGACGGTGATTGACGAGCCGTACGTCGCGAAGTGCGCTGATGGCAGGGACAATGATGGTGACGGCTTGGTGGACATGGCCGACCCTGGTTGCTCGTCGCCTGATGATGCGAGCGAGGTCAACCTGGTGAATAGCGGTCCCGAGAAGGGGTTGAAGGTCGTTTCTATCAGCTCATATAGTGCCGAAGGCGCTGCTGTCGCGTTGCCTGGCGACGTCTTGGTGGTGAAGACCGTGCTGGAGAACGTCTTGCGCCAGCCGTTGGAGGACTTGCGTATCGGCTTCGCTGTGCCTGAGCTGGGCGTGCAGCAGAAGAGCAGCCAGTTCGACGTGCAGCCTGGTAGGCGCGTGACGAAGCAGTTGCTCGTGTACTTGCCGTGGGACGCTGCTCTTGGCGAGTATTATACGGAGTTCACCGTGGCGAACGATGAGCTGCGCAGGTCGTTGCATCGTTCGTTGACCATTAAGTGAAATCATTCTTTTTTTATTCTTTTTTTAAGTCATCATCAATCCATATAAAAACTGTTCTTACTCATGAATAGAAAACTTTATATGTGTTCTTGTGTTCTCCCATGGCCTAGGAGGGATGGTGCTATGGCAAAAACTACTATTCAAGCGCAACAAGAACGATTTCGCAAACTAAGCGAATTATTTTCA
Source organism: Candidatus Woesearchaeota archaeon (assembly GCA_014729015.1). Lineage (GTDB taxonomy): Archaea > Nanobdellota > Nanobdellia > Woesearchaeales > WJKR01 > WJKR01. Next base: position 32,142 of record WJKR01000025.1, read on the forward strand.
CACAAGAACGTGACCGACGTCGAAGCACTCAAGCAACTCGGCCTCTATGAGCAGGCAGAGGCGTTCGTGAAGCGAGTGATGGGAGAGGGATACAGCCTCAACGACCAAAAGCTCAACATGGACGACTTTGTGGAGCACGACCCCATCCCTGAGCGGAAGGTATCGATGGGCCAGAAGGTCGCCGCCGGCACCTTGGCAGCCGGCGCCGCGCTAGCGCTTGGCGCAGGGGACATATTCGGAAACCCCGCCCCTGACGTTCCGGCACCGCTCAGCCA
>WJKR01000026.1 GCA_014729015.1 Candidatus Woesearchaeota archaeon
ACTTCGTGGATGGTGTTGTTGGCTGATGCCATGGCGATGATGATTTTCTCTGCGTCCGGCGCGCCGACGTAGTCGAACGGCTGGTAGTGGCGGCCTGTTTTTTCTCCGAAGAGCTGCATGTACTTCTTGACGATGCCGGGGCATGCTTGGTAGTGCTTGTTGACTGTTTCCCGTCCTTGGAAGTAGATGTCGGGGTTCTCTGCGCCGACCTTGCACATGGGGTGTTCCGGGTTCAGCGCGTTGTCTTTGAAGTCTTTGATGGCTTCTTCGTTCAGGCCTGAGCGCATGAGCTCGTCGTCCACTGCGGCTATCTTCTCTATTTGGTGGGATGTCCTAAACCCGTCGAAGAAGTTGAGGAAGGGGACTCTCGCTTCGACCGTGCTCCAGTGGCTGATGACGGCCAGGTCTTGTGTTTCTTGGATGTCCGCCGCTGACATTATGGCGAAGCCGGTGTTGCGCGTGGCCATGATGTCTGAGTGGTCGGCGAAGATGCTGAGTGCTTGGCATGCGAGTGAGCGGGCGGCGACGTGGAAGACGGTGGGGAGCATCTCTCCCGCTATTTTGTGCATGTTGGGGAGCATGAGCATGAGGCCTTGGGAACTGGTGAAGGTCGTGGTGAGCGCGCCTGCGCTGAGCGTGCCGTGCACCGCTCCTGAGGCGCCGCCTTCGCTTTGCATCTCGATGACGTCCACTTGCTGTCCGAACAGGTTCTTCTTGCCTTTGGCGGCGTTGGCATCTGCCAGTTCTCCCATCGGGCTGCTGGGCGTGATGGGGTAGATGGCCGCCACTTCGCTGAACGCATATGCTATTGTGCTTGCTGCGGTGTTGCCGTCGATCGTGATGTGGTTGTTGGTCATGGTCTGCTCGCCTCTGCCACTGTGGTTGTGATGATGCTTGTTTTTTCCCCGAGAACTCGCGTTCTCACCTCTCCCCTTGGCAAGGCCAAACTAGTTATATAAAGGTTTTCCTTTTAATGTAGTAGTTCTTTATAAATGATTTGTGGGAGTTCGTCTCGGTTTTCTTTGGTGAGTTCGAATACCTTGCAGTTTTCTTTGCCGAAACGTTCCAAGAATGGTTCCTTGTTGATGTTCCTGACGAGGATGATGCAGTTGTTGTTCGGGAAGAGTTCTTTGATGAGTGGGTAGAATCCTCGTTCCTGGAGTTCCAGCTTGCCGTATTCGTCGATGAAGACATAATCAGCTTGTTTCTTGGCGGCTGCTTCTCCGAATGCGATGGCTTCCGCTGACATATAATATGGTCCGGTGCGTTGCGCTCCGGGAACGGGTTCTTTGGAGAGGAAGACTCGTTCTTCTCCTGTTGCTAAGTCGACGATGTTCTTTCCTGGGCACAAGAACCCGGCGACCGTTTTGCCGTTCGCTCGTAACCTCTCTACGAGTTTGGACGCCGCGGTGGTCTTGCCGGTTTGCCTGCTGCCTGGTATGATGACGTTCATTGTGGGATTATTTTTTCCAGGTCTCTAATCCTGTTCTTCCCGACGTTCTTGTGCGGGAACAATGTGTGTTTGCTTTCTAATAACCAGTACCCTTGTTTTAGGTCTTCGTACGTGAACGCTTCCGGGCTGTAGCCGTCCGTGGCGACGAGTTGGTACGTTTTCGTTTCTGGATTTTCTATGTCTTTGATGAACTCACTTAACACTATTGCCTGTTCTCCTTCATACTCGGTTCGTTCCACGCTTGTTAGGAGTTCATTGATCATGATGGCTTCAGCTGCGGTTGTTGTTAGCGTGATGACGTCTATTGTTGCTAAGTCTCTGACGCGGTATTTCTTTGAAGGAACATCGAAGACGGTGACTTGGTTGTCGACGTCCCAGACGCCCGTGCTGAAATCCTCCCATGATAATGGTGGCGGACTGAACCCTCCTGCACTCACTAACTTGTATTCATACATGGTTTTGTTTTCATCGGTGATGAAGCCTGCGAGCTCGGTGTTTGCAGTGGTGCTGAGCTGCATAATATTTGTTTGTTCTCCTTGTTGCAGTGTGATCGTATTCCTAGCTATGATGACTGTACCGGTGGTCAAGTTTTTTTTGTTCCAGTCTGTGGCTTCCTCGTTGTATGTGTAGGTGTACGCTGTCGGTGTGGTCGTGTATTGTTGTACTGCTGCTTTGAGGTTCATGTCTGCGTATGCTGCTGAGGGGTTGTCGCCTCTGAGCTTGAGTTCCAACGCGTTTGTTGGCAATCGCATGACTATTTCTGGTGCTTCGGTCAAGTCTTCGAAACTGAAGCTTTCTTCGTTGATGTAATACTCGTATACTGTCGGGGTCGTCGTGAGGTAATTCTCGATGTAGGTCTTGAGTTCTCCTTTGACAATGAATGCTTCTTCGCCTTTCCTGATGGTAATCTTGTCTTCGATGATGATCTCTTGTAAACCAGTAATGCCTGCGCAGTCGCACATGATCGTGTCAAATACGAGACTGTTGTCCTCGGTGTTGAGTTGTCCTTGGCTGAATTCGTCGTAGGTGACAGTGCTAGTTCTGTCGCCCTTGAGTGTGTACACGTATTGGTCGGGATTGGTGAGTTCTGGTAAGAGGCCGGTCAGTGCGACGATCTCGCCCTTTGCTTGCACGTTCGTGGTGGTGTCATCGTGCGTGACCGTGATGGTATTGGTGGTGCACGCGGTCAGTGTCAGTACTGCAATGATGAGTAATGCTGCTATGCGTTGTTTCATGGTATCACCTATATGAGTATGGTTGCTATCAGGCAGATCGCTGTGAGGACGCTGCTGGCTGTGTAGAAGGTTCTTGATTGGAGGAATGTTTCTGCGTTCTTGTCCATCCATGCACCGCCGGTGAGTCCTGCCCATACCAAGAAGCCCCCGCCGATGCCGAACGTCCAGCCGTGCGTTCCTAAATACTTGAGGATGCCGGTGAATCCCATGTTGAGCCAGTAATGGAACTGCATGACGTACGCGGTGACGTACGCGAACGCTGCTATGCTGGCGTAGCCGGTGATGACGCCTGCGAGTACTTTGTTCAGGTTGGTCTCTTTCACTTTTTCTAATACTATCATCATGGCTTCGAACGCTATTGCTGTTAACAAGATGGCGACCATTGGTCTGATGACATTGCTGCCTGGGACGAAGAAGTCGAGCGCTTTGCATCCTGCTGCGATGACGCCCATGATCGGGCCTGACCAGCGCACTTTGTAGGTTTTCCGTGCAAGGCTCATTAATCCCAAACCTATGCTCGTCATGACCACGCCGGTATAAGGGTGGAGTCCGATCCAGTGGAGGATGTTGCCCATGCTCGCTTCGAGTAATCCCCAGAGCGTTCCGAGGAGCATGATGCCAAAAAATGCTGCTGTGAAGAGTTTTTTCATTGTTTTTTTCACCCTGGTAACGCGTTGAACGCTTCTTCTTGTCCTTGTTTGATGGCTTCCCAGTATGCGTGGGCCGCTGCCCATTTGTCGTTGTTGAACTTGTCGACCCAGTTTTGTGCTTCTGGGTGTTTTGTTACTTGTCGTTTGAGGTAGCCGTGTATTAAGTCAATAATTTTTTCTGTTTCCCAGAACACTGCATCATTTTTTTTGTTGATGCGTTTTGCGAGCCGTTCGTGGTGTTGTTTGTAATCGATGTTCTCGTTGTATAATGTGTTGACCAGCTTGGGAAGTATCTGCTCAATCCATTTCCTGTGGAACCGGCAGAGCCCGCCATTGTCGCTGTAGAGTTCAAAGACCATGCGCTCCACGTTCTTCTTGCCGATGCCTTGCGGTTCCATGTAGTCGCCGCCGTAGCTGGTGCAGTATTTTCCCATGAGCGGCATGGGGCTGTACATGCCTGGGGTCCAGTATTGGTTGGGGGCCATGCATCCTTCTGCGCCGTGCGCGTTGTACGTGGCGAGGTGTTGCGCCTTGTCGCCGTATGTTTGCGCTAGTCGTTTCGCTGCGACACGAATACCATCTTTGAAAATTGACGAATGTTCGCTGTACATGATCATGTTCATGATCTCCACGGCGAGTTCTGCGTTGTGCATGCTGTCCATGACTACGTCGAAGTTGTCAGGGTTGAACTTGGGGTCCTTGGTCAATCCGAACGCTTCTTTGGGGAACACTTTGCTGTCCAGGCAATCCATGATCCACGCGACGTACACGCCGATCTGGATGGCGTCGACGCCGAGCATGTCCGCGTGGTGGTTCGCCAGCTCTGCTGCCCGTTGGTCGAAGATGCCTGACAATGGCCCGAGTGTCTGGTATGGCTCGTAGTCCTTCTTGAACTTGTCGCGCATCTTCTTGCACGCGGCAGGGCAGGGCTCGCCGCAGTGCTTGAACGCTTTCGGTTCGATGGTCTCCTCGTTGAACTGCTTGATGTAGTGTTCTATGATGTATTTCTGGTGGATTGCTACCCGTTGTTCTTCTGTCCACAGGTTCGACCGGTAGTTGAAGCTGAACATCTCCCCTTTGAGTTTGGTGAAGTTGACGCCTAAGGTGCCGCCTGAGTGGAATTCTTCGTCATAGCGGTATTTCTTCGTCGCGACGAGATCTTCTGCGACCATCTTCTTGCCGAACTCCGCTTCGAACAAGCTGTCGATTTTTGCTCGGTCGGTCAGCGCAGGGTTCTTGATGGGTTCGTCCCCGCCGTAGATGATGCCGGCGATGCCGTGGTTCTGCAGTAGTTGGCTTCCCATACCTCCTCGTCCTGCCCAGCAGTCGACGGGCGTTATCTTGTCGTGTTCTATAGGTGCTGATCCTAATGCGCCTGCTCTGGTGTGGAGTGCTGCTGGCCCTGTGGCGATGACCCTGCACGCCTTGAATTCTTCGTGGTACTTGTCGTAAATGTGTTGCTGGAGCGCGTAGAATCCTCGTTCGTTCTGGTAGCCTTTCCAGACCTCTTCCGGGTTGACGGGTTCGAATGCGACGTGGAGCTGCCCTGCTTTGTTGTTGATTTTGAGGACGCTGTGTTCCGGGAGTCTTCCTTTGATGTGGAGGTAGTTGACGCCTAGTCGTAGCATGATGTACGCTGCGCCGCCCATCGTGCTGTCGTAGTAGTGTTCCCAGAGCTTGGAGTGCGCGACCACGATCATGCGGTGCGTGCCGGGGATGTTTGACCCTGCGAGCAGTCCCATGCCGAAGATGACGTATTCCTCTCCTTTCTCGTACTCCTTGATGCCGTAGTCCATGGGGCCGAGGATTTCCGGGTCTTGGAGGGTGATGACTTGGTTGGTCTTGTCCGTGCAATTGATGACGAGGCTCTTTTGCGGTATCACGTCTGCTCCCCCTCTTTTTTGGTCTTATGTGCTCGTATTTATGCTTTTTCCTTATAAGAGAAGCTCCTTGTAGTCGTACTCCTTGAGGTGTTTTGTGGCGTCGTCGTAGTTGAGCACGTGCTTCTTAAGCTGTTCGTTGAGCTTTGTATAGGTGTGATGTCGATAGATGGGTTGCGCCTCTTTGGGCGGCAGGTAGTCCAGCACTTGGAACAGGTTCCTTTTCGGCCGTCGGCAGCTGAAGATGCAGCTTGTGACCAGCCGTTTGTCAGTGTTGGTGAGCTTGAAGAGGTCTTTGATGTCTCTCGTCGTGAAGCTGAGCAGCGGTTTGACGAGGGTGATGCCGTTCTGTAGGGTGAGCTTGGGGAAGAATCGCGAGAAGTGCTCCAATTGGTTGTCTCGGAGGATTATTCTTTTTAGTCGTTCGTAGTCGATGGTGTCTAGCACCGTCCTGATGTCCAGCCCGAAGAGTTCGGTGAAGTAGGCGATGAGGTCGTCGTTCGTGTGCCCGGTGATGATGACGGTGTTTGTGAGATCCTTCTTCTTGAGGTAGTTGGCGATCTCGTCGCACCTGATCTCCTTGCATTTCAGGCACGGCTCTTGTTCCTTGAGCAGGATGTTTCTTGCTTGTGCTGGGATGATGCTCGTGAAGTTCTTCAATCCTTTCCCGACGTCTGTCTGCTTCTGGATGATGTCCTCTCCGTATAGGTCTTGGGGGAACGCGATGTTGAGGTAGGTGCACTGGAAGTTTTGGTGCTTCTTCTTGTACTCTTCGAGGAGGATGATGAGCGCTGACGAGTCCTTGCCGCCGCTGATGAGGGCGTAGTAGTCTTTTTTTTCTGGGAAGAGGCCGTGCTGCTTGATGAACGTTTCGAATTTCTTGGTGTAGGTTTTCAGCTTCGCCATTTTTTACATCAATCGTTTTTCATATAATTGAGTATATAAAAGTATTTAAATTTGCCTGGTTGTTGTGCGGGTAGAGGTGATTCGGTAGTGCAAGGAGTGATCACACAGATTTCGCAGTTGACGCATGACGTGAAGTCGTTCCATATCCATGTGCCTGAACGACCAGCATTCCTGCCCGGGCAGTATCTTATCCTTGGCTTGGAGGCGCAGGGCGCTTTTCATGAGCGGTCGTATTCCATCGCGTCGCCGAACCATTGGGAGAATGTGGAGATATTGGTGAAATTGCATCCTGGTGGTAAATTGACTCCGGAGTTGTTTGACAAGCAAGTAGGTCACCCTGTCGATGTGCAGATGCCGTATGGCATGTTCAAGTTGTATGATGACAATATTCCTGCGAACATGGTGTTCATCGCCGGCGGCGTCGGATTGGCGCCGTTGTTGTCTATGATTCGTCACTTGGAATGGAAGGGCCATCAAGGTGGTAAGACGTTGATCTATGGGAACAGGACGCCGTATGATATCGTGCACAAGGATGAGCTGAACCGGTTGGCGAAGAGCGGCCAGCTGAAGTTGGTGTATACGGTCGACAACGCTGAGGATTCTTGGGAGGGTGAGCAGGGGTTGATCACGCCGGAGATGATCGACCAGCACTGCGACGTCGAGGAGAGCCATTTCTACATCTGTGGACCGCCGATGATGGTGGATGGTATGGTGGAGAATTTGGGATCATTGCACGTGCCTCATGATAGGATTAATCATGAGAGGTGGTAGAATTATAGGCTGAATTCCTTTTTTAAGTATGTATGGGAAACAATTTTTCCTTGTGCGATTTCTTTTCTGGCTTTTGCTATGTCTTTTTTTGTTTGTTCGCTGAGTTCCATGGTGTTTTTGAGTAAGTCCTAGATGACTCCTTCATACGTATCTTCTTTTGAAGTCTTCCTGTGAGCGAGTTCTTCTTTCAATTCCTTACTGATTTGGATAGTAGTAGTCATAATGTTGAGAGAGGCGAGTTCATGTTTTTATACTTTCTTGCCGTGCGTGTCCAGTGGTAGAATCATTTCTTCTGCGCGCGTTGCCACACCGTCCAGATCGTCCGCGGGTCTTTGTGGAGAAGCTTTCCGATTTGCGTGAATCTGAGCTGGTAATGCTTTCGTAAGTGGCTGACGACCGCTTCCAGCACGCTTTTCTTGTGGTCGAAGATGGATAATGGGATGACGTATGCTGTTGGCGTTGCTTGCAGTCCTTGTTCGTGGTAGGCGCCCCAGACTGAGCGGTAGCTTCTCTTGATGCTTGCCGCTATTGCTTGGAATTCCTGTCCTTGCTGGTCGTGGAGGTAGGTGACCAATGATCGCAGTGGGCTGAGATTGGTTGAGAAAATGGTTGCCGGCACGGTTTTTTCTTCATTGAGCAGGTCGAGCAGCTTGTTCCTCGTATACCCATGCCTGCTCTGGAGCTCCCGGCTCAATTCTCGTATCCTCGTGATGATAGTCGCTTCTCTCATGGTCTCGTCGGGCTCTCCTCCCAGGAGAAGGTGAGGTAGCCTTTCTTGCTCCCAGGCGGCTCTGATTGGGGCACCTCGACGAAGATGTCAATGACTGCCTCGTCGTTCGCGTCCGTGTAGTTGAGGTCCTTGATCAGGCTCTGGTTGCTGCCGCTGATGTTCGTCCAGTCTGTGATGCTCGTCGCCCAGTCGAACGCGTCCGCTTCGCCGCTCGCGTTGTCCGCCTTGAACCGCCAATATGCTGTGCCGAGGGCTGCTTGCTGCCATAACGATTGGTTCGCGCTGGCGTTGACGAGGTCCGCGTACGTGTTGCCGTCGTTGCGCACCCTGAACGGCGGCGGGATGCTGTCCGTGGTGTCGTCCGTGTCTCCCGGGTCGAGCTCCGTGCTGAAGTCGACGGTGTCGTTGATGAGCGTGATGGTCACGCTCGGCACCAGGGTGAAGTTGAACGTGGATGACCACGAGGAGTTCTCATACGCGTCGTAGGCGAGGACGCGCCAGTAGTACGCGTCGAAGCCGAGTTCAGATGCTTGCTGGTAGTAGTTGTTCGTGATGCTCGACTGGTTGGTGAGCGTCGTCGAGAAGTCGTCGGTGAGGCTGAGCTGGAAGGTGTAGTTGACGTCGTCGCCATCAGCGTCTGCACTCGTGGTCCAGTTGTACCTCGGCGTGCGGTTGGTGAAGAACTGGTCATCGTCGTTCGGGTAATCCAGTACTGGTGTTGTTGGCTTGTCGTTCTCTCGGAAGGTTCGTTCTGCCTCTGCACCTACGGTTCCTCCGCTGCTGTTCGCGTAGACCTTGAAGGTGTAGTCCGTGCCGTCTATCAAGGTGTCGTTAGTGTAGTGGCACGTGACGGAGCTGCCCGTGCCTATTTTGGTCATCGTTCTGTTGCTGCCTTGCCATTCGATGGTGCACGTGTCCACGTTTAAGCCGCTCGTGGTGACGGTGACGTTGACGGTCTGGTTGTTGTTGATGGTGCGGTCGTTGGCTGCCGGCGTCGGCGGCTGGTAGGTGACTGTTGGTGCTGATTCTCCCACGCTGTAATTGCTGAACCCGGTGACGTTGTACCAGTAATCGCTGCCCATCTTGGTAGGGGTGGCGCACTGGTTTGCCGGACAGGCCGTGCCGTTGACCAACGCTTCTGCCGGGTCGCCGTGGTCGCCCGGGCTGGTGAAGGTGAGGTTCGCTGGGATACTGGTGAAACTGCCGAATTTCGTGCTGTTCACGTAGATGCTGTTGTTCTGCAGGTCGAGGTTGTTCGTCAGGCCGAGCGTGCCGGTCTGCGAGACGTTCAGGTTGGCTTGCGTCCAGTTCGCGGTGGCGTACTGGTTGGTGTAGATGAGCGTGTTGCTCCCTGTGGTGTTGTCGTAGACGACGTGGCTCGTTGTCGCCGTGAGGGTGTTGTTGCTGATGACGTTGCTTGCTGCTGTCATGGTGAGCCCTACCGCGTAATTGCTTGCCGTAAGGGTGTTCTCGTAGAAATCGGCGTTGTCCACGTTGTACAGCTCCGCGCCGTAATCGCTGCCTGCGGTGAAATAGTTGTCGTAGACGGTCGCGTTGTCGCCCGTGACCCTGATGGTGTCGTCGTCCGTGACCTGGACGGTGTTGTTGTACACGTAGCTGTTCGTGGACATGAGGAGGATGCCGAAGTCGCTGCTGGGTCCTGTGAGATTGACGACGCAGTCCCTGATGATGACGTTGTCCCGGCCTGACTCTGCGTGGATGCCGTAGCTGCCCGTGCCGTTGATCACGTGGTCGTCACAGTCGAGCGTGACGTCATCGCTGTCGATGGTGATGATGTAATCGTTCTCGCAGTCCAGGATGTCATTGGTGAGCGTGTGGGTGCCGCTGCTGTCGATGACCATGCCGCAGTCGCTGTACTCTAATCCGCCGAAGAAGAAGCCGAGATAGGTGATGTAATTGTTCGAAGACGTGTTGCCCGCGACGTCGCCTATTATCAAGGAAGTGTTGTAATTGGTCGAGTTCGTTGTTCCGCCACCGCTCCTCACCGTGGTGACCGTTGCGCCGTAGTTCGCACTGCTCATGCTACCGAGCACGAGTGGCAGCAGCCCGAGGACCGCCACCGTCACTATCCAAGGGATACGGTTGTTGGTCCTCATTTTATCCTAATTGTATGATGAAATCTCCTCCTTCGATGTATGCCTGGGCTGATTGTTGAGGTGGTGTCTCTGGTAATGATTCATTAACTGTCTCATTAATGGTTTGATTCAGCGTTGCGTTCAATGTTTGGTTGCTAGTCTGGTTTATTGTCACATTTGTTGTGATGTTGATAGGAACTGTCTCGTTCGTCTCATTAATGACCTGTATGTTGACAGGAATGGTCTCATTGATGGTCTGGTTCGCTGAGATATTTACAGTCTCATTCATTGCTACCATGCTGGTCAACATTCCTTTCCCTTGCGTGAGCGCTTGCAGCTCCGATTGCAGTGTTTCTATCTTGTGCTGTTGTTCTGATATGACGATAAGCATCTCCCCGTTCGATGGGTAGATTATCGCCTCCTCGGTGATGGTCTTGTTCTTCTCCTCATCATAGTTCTCCATGGTCGTTATCATTTCAGGATATTTTTGTTTGATTTCCTGCGCGATTGGTCCGATGCCTTCTTCGCCATTCGTCAACCAACTATACTTCTTTACTGCATCTCCAAAGAATGTTACTCTGTCGATAATGTCCTTCTTCTCTTCTGCCGTGAGATCTCGTATTTCTTCTTTCAGTTCCTCGTCTGAACTGCAAGAAATCGATGCCCAGCCGCTGCCGTCGACGCCGAAATCACAGGTGTTCGAACTGTCCTGTATCCTCAAGACGGTTGTCGAGCCGGTGTCCTCTACCTCGAGTTCGTTTCCTGGACTATTAGTCCCTATGCCGACGCGTCCGTCCATGTCAATGATCATCTTAGTATCCCCTGTATCGGGAATGGTCCAGTCAGTGCCAGAATTGTTTCTCACTCTGAAATGCAAGTCCATGCCGTGGCTTCCTTCGTCTCGGGCAGCAATACCTACTCCTATTCCCACTCCTGGTGTGCGGCTTTCCGGCCCGTTGGCGAATACTAATTGAGATTCTGTACCAATACCATAACTGCCGTAATGGAGTGTTACCACAGGGTTCCCGCCTACGATGTGCAGGTCAGATATTGGGTCGTCTGTTTCAATGCCCAGGTCGCCGTTCATGAAGTAGTGGTACTGGTTGTCGTGGTCCTGGACATAGTAAGGACCTGCGCCTGCGTCATAATCCCCTATGTATATGTGTCCGGCAGGAGCCCCTCCTTCCACGCTCACGTTGAAGACCTTGACGCCGTTGGCCTCTATTACGAACTGTTCCGCATCTTCTTTTTCTATGTGCAACGCTGCGTCTGGGCTCGTTGTTCCTATGCCGACGTTTCCTCCTGTTCTTTGCAGAGAAAGGTTTCCATCATTACCTGTGATTCTTGCTGTTCCTCCATCATCAACAAGTATCATGTCTACATTCTCATCTGTGCTTTCTAGTTTCAAAGCGGTGTCAGAAGTTCCTGAATTGACGTGTAGGGGGTTATCGGGTGAAGTTGTTCCTATCCCGACTTTGGCATCCCTGTCCACGACGAATGCCGTGGTGTCCCCTCTCGCTCCGAACAATAAGTCCGTGGTGAGGTTGTACGAGACGTTGCCTGACGGCACGCTGCCCGCTGTCGGCGTGATCAGGTCCCATCCTTGTGCGCTGTACTTCTCGACGTAGACCGTGTTGTCCCCGCCGTTGTCGTTGTAGTAGAACTCCAGGTGCATCTGGTCGTAGACGCCGCCCATGACGATTCTTATCTTGTCGATCTCCGGCGTGTTGTAGTAACTGCTGCCCAGGACTTGCAGCCCCATGCCGGCATCGTTGCCATACTCCGCGCCGGCTCCTATGAGTATAGAGCCGTGTCTTCCTGCCCTTGTCCA
>WJKR01000027.1 GCA_014729015.1 Candidatus Woesearchaeota archaeon
GAACGGGTTCGCCTTGTTCCAGCTGCCCATCCCCTTGTTCGGGAAGGTCGTGGGCATTGTCGGCCGCAACAGTATTGGGAAGAGTACGGCGTTGCAGGTGATCGCTGGATTACTGCAGCCTAATCTTGGTCAGCAAGGACGAGAGGCGACGTACCAGGACCTCGCGACCAGGTATCGTGGCTCCGAAGCGCAGCTGTTCTTCGAGAAGCTGGACAAGGGCGACATCACGGTTTCTTACAAGCCGCAACAGGTGGACTTGATTCCGGAGCAATTCAAGGGGACCGTCAAGGAGTTATTGGAACGAGTGGACGAGACCGGTAAGCTGGAAGAAGTCGCTTCGTTGCTTGACCTGAACAAGTTCTTGGATCGGGACGTCAAGCACCTCGCTGGCGGCGAGCTGCAACGGGTGGCGATCGCTGCTTCTGTGTTGAAAAAAGCGAACCTGTACTTGTTCGACGAGCCCACGAGTTACTTGGACATCAAGCAGCGGCTACGCGTCGCGAAGTTCATCAGGGGCTTGGCAGACGAGGGGACGGCGGTCATGGTCATAGAGCACGACCTGATCATCCTTGATGCGATGACGGACTTGGTGCACCTCATGTACGGTAAGCCGGGCGCGTTTGGTGTGGTCAGCCACCCGCACGCCACCAAGGCGGGCATCAATGTCTACCTCTCCGGCTACCTGCCGCAGGAGAACATCAGGTTCCGGGACAAGCCGATCGTGTTCGAGAAGCGGCCGCCTGTCGGGACGCGTCATGTCGAGCAATTGACGTCTTGGGAAGGGTTCGAGCACCGGCTAGGTGATTTTCGGCTCTCCGCCGCTGCGGGGCGTATTGACAGGCACGGCGTCATCGGCGTCTTGGGCGAGAACGGCATCGGCAAGACGAGCTTCGTCAAGCTCTTGGCGGGCGAGCAGGGCGACAAGGCGTTACAGGATTTGGAGATGAGCTACAAGCCGCAATACTTGGAGAAGAGCGACGATCTGGTGTTGACGTACCTGCAATCGTCCGGCGCGTTGAAGTATGAGCAGCAACTGGTCGCGCCGCTGGAGCTGAAGGAATTGTTCCAGAAGACGCTGCGCCAGTTGTCCGGCGGCGAGCTGCAACGGGTGGCGATCGCCGCGTGTCTGGGACGGGATGCCGACCTGTACTTGCTGGACGAGCCTTCTGCCTATCTTGATGTCGAGCAGCGGTTATTGGTAAGCAAGGTGATTGGTGGGATGATGGTCGCCCGGGGCAAGTCAGCGTTGATCGTGGACCATGACCTCTTGTTCATCGACTACCTCTCCACCAACCTCTTGGTGTTCGATGGGGAACCCGCGGTCAAGGGCTGCGTGGAAGGGCCGTTTCCCATGGAGGACGGCATGAACGGATTCTTGGAAGACCTGCAGATAACCTTCCGGCGGGATGAGGAGAGCGGTCGTCCGCGCGTGAACAAGTCTGGCTCGCAGAAGGATCGCGAGCAGAAGGCGAGTGGAAAGCTTTATTATAACTGAGCGTCCTTCGCCTGTGCATGAAGGCGTTGTCTTGGGTCGTCGCGGGGTTGCTGTCGCTGAGCATTCTCCTGTTATCGGTGCTGGGCACGTTCCACGACGACCGCTTCCATGAGTATGCGTACCGTCGCAACGGCGCGTACGAGGCCTTGGGGAAGGGCTTTGCCTGGGAGGTCACGGAGAACTGGCAGGCGTACCTGCTTGATGAGGAATCGTTGTACGTGTTCGCCGGTGAGCAGGCGGCGCACCTCGCCGAGGTGAAGCTCGTCTACCTCAAGGCACGGGTCGTGTTGAACGCTGCGTTGTTCTTGGCCGTCGCGCTCTTGGCTGCGGCTCTCCTGTCGGTGAAGGGGTGCTTCTATGACGTGTTGTTGAAGACCGCTTTCAAGACTGTCTTGTTGACTGCTTTCTTGGCGTTGTTGTCGTTGAGCTGGGAATGGTTCTTTTCCTTGTCTCATGCGTTGCTGTTTTCTGGTGTTTGGCGGTTCTCCTCTGCGACGCTGGTGCTCCGGTTATGGGGTGATAACTTCTTTCCTCTCGCAGCCGGTTACGTGTTCTTGAAGAATGTGGTTATGGCGGGGTTGTTGTTCTTGCTTGCGCGTGCGTGGCGCTGGTTCATCTCGCCACGATTAGCGTCGAGGTGAGCTTCACATCCGGCAGCTTCCTGATGTGCTCCATGACGAACGTGCCCGCGGCTTCCGGCGATTCTATGTCGAGTTTTGCGATGAGGTCCCACTCGCCGAACAGGATGTGCGCTTCTTCGACTTCTTCGTAGCCGTTGAGCTCTTCTAACACTTGCTGTTCGTCGCAGTCCTGTAATCCTATCAGTACGTATGCGTGCATTATGGTTCACCTCCAGGTACTTTTCTGAGTAAGGTGAGGAAGGCGGTGTGGCCTAATCCTTGTATTCTTGGTCTGAGTACTCGTCCTTTGATGTGCCAATTTCTCTCAGTAAGTTCGGTCGTTCCTTCATACAACAATGTTTCTGGTAAGTTGTTAATGACGTCTTGCGCCTGGGTGAGGTTGGGCGTGTAGATGGCGCACCTGCCTCCAACACGTAATGCTTTGATGGCTTGCGGTAACGCCTTCCTCGGGTCAGGCACGTCGAGCAAGAAGGCGTCCGCGTCGTGTTCCTTCGCTTTTTCGTAGATGTCCGCTTGGTAGAGATGTACGTTGTTTATGTTGAGTTCTTTGAGGTTCTCTTTAGTCATATTAAGTTGTTCTTCTTCGAGCTCGTAGGTGTGGACTTCTTTGGCGAGCTTTGCCAAGTAACACGTCGCCGCGCCACTGCCTGCGCCTGCTTCGACCACGACGGCATCCTTGGTGATTCCTAATAAAGTAATAATTCTGCCGATGTCTTTCAACGTGATGATCTGTGCCGACCGCCTGAGCTGCTTGTACTCGTCGAGGAAGTCTGCGTTGAGGAGCAAGTATTCGTCTTTTTTCCTTTCGAAACGATGCGGCTCTTTTTCTAATATTTCCGGCCTGATCGTGTGCTTCTTGTCGCTGAAGCTACGATTGGTTTTTGTGATGACGTGCTTCTCGAATTCGCCCAACGTTATTTCTCTGTCCAAGTCTTCTACATACGTTTTCCTGGGCAGCCTGATCAGTACTTTCTTGGTCATCAAAATAAGGGAATGAAGAATTTTTTATAAATGAATCTGTTTTAATGCTTCAATAATTACTTTTCTGTCGGGGTGACTAGTTCTGGGAATATAAAAACCAAGATGATTCCACATTTCGTACTTTGAGATGGTTTTTTGGTCGCTAAATCCTATCTCTTTTTTCCATTTGCTCAGCATTCTCTTTCCACTGAGCAAGATTCTGCTTGTACTATCTGTTTTTGAGGCTCTGATGCTGGTATCAAATTCTCTTTCCTGTAAAGTATTATTTACTTGATTGAGGAGTTGCTCGCTCGCACTCTTGATTTCAATTCTTGGATAATCAGGGAAAGGACCTTTCTTGCTCTGAGAGAAATAAAGCGAGCCGTCTGCTTCAAATAAACCTCTTATTACTTCTCTACTTTTTTTCCACTCAAGATATTGGATAGGAATTTCAGCAGTTAAATGTTTTGTTTTTATGAGTGAGTTTTTCTTTGAATATCAGTCTTTCAATGAATTTCTTATTGTCTATCCTTAGTGTTAAGCTTTGACCGTTGTGTTTCTTCCTAACTCTCAAACGAGGCTTGTACCCCCGATTCTTTCTCTAAGAATATTGATAGCTCGTTAAAGTACTCTTGTTGATCAATAACATTACCAGAAAGCTCGAGTGCGTAAATGCTTCTTGTCGGATCGTAAATGATACAACCGTCACCTAAGAAATAACCTACAAACTCAGAAAAATTCATAATTAATTGGAGTGTGACTCTCTTTAATATTATTGTGGGTGTAAGTGACCAGTGGGTCAAATACCTTTATAAATAAAAAGAAAAAAAGCGCAGGGAGGGATTCGAACCCCCGAATAACCGCTCTGCAGGCGGTCGCTTACTAAGCTACGACCAAAAGGAGTTCGCAACAACTTAGCCGCTTGGCTACCTGCGCGCTTCTTCTTTGCGACTCAAACGAGGTTTATATAGATTTCTCTCGAGCAAAGCTTTATAAGCAAGTTTTTCTTTGTATATTGTTATGGGTGAGGAATCATTCTCTAGGCATGCATTGTTCCAGTATAATCTGCCGAAGAAGCTCAGGTTTGCCATAATCCTGTTCGTGTTCCTCTTCGTCATCGCTGTCTTGTTCGCGAGTTATTTCCTCTTCCTCAAGGAGAGCGACATCGTCATCTTCAATGCTATCAAGGCGGTCACTGACCATATCAAGTATCATATGACGAACGGCACCTTGCTCGGCATCCTGTACGCGTCCATCATCGGCGGCTTGTTCTTCGTGACCATCCCGATGGAGGCGTTCTTCGTCGGCTTCCTCAGGAACAACACGAACCCGTACCTCCTGATAACGCTGTACCTCACCGGCTTCATCATCTCGTTCACGATCAACTACTTCCTCGGCATGCGGCTGGACGCGCTCACGAAGAAGATCATCTCGTCGAAGAAGTTCTACAAGATTAAGGGCGTCCTGAACAAGCGCGGAGCCATCGCGGTCTTCGCGTTCAACGCCCTGCCGTTCTTCCCTTCCCAGCCATTGTCAGCCATCCTCGGCGTGTTCAAGTACAACCGGGTGAAGTTCTACGTGTACTTCATCCTCGGACAGCTCGTCAAGTACTCGCTCATCACCATCGGATACATTTATATATTCGCCTGACCTTTTGAACGAAAATGCTATTCCGTAAGCAACCACCGGCCATCCTCTCCGGCCGCCTCCAGTCCCTGGATGACACCGAGCAGGCAACCGCGTACCTCGGTAAGAGGGTGTACTCCACCTCCGGCGATTACGTCGGCAAGGTCAAGGACGTGTTGCTGAAGAACCAGGCCCTCGCAGGATTATTAGTGAAAGGAAGGAGGAGATTGTTCCTCGACAAGGATTACTGTGTCCCCGGCGTCATCGACTCCGTCATCCTCAAGGTGGACCCGGTGACCATGCTGAGGCGCAAGCTCGTGTTCGACAGCCACGGCAAGCGGATAGGCCGGGTCGTCAGCGTCGAGCGGTCGTCCACAAAGAACGCGTGCGACGCCATCATCGTGAAGAAACACCTCTTCGCCAAGCCTCGACGGGTGGCATCAAGTCTCATCGACGTCTCCAAGAAGAGCATCATCCTCAACAAGCCGCTCGATTGACTATGGATACCATCACGTCAGATGACATTCTCGGCAAGACCGCGGTCGACCCGCGAGGATCATTGTTAGGTGTAGTGGTGAAGCTGCACATCGACAACGGCCGCAAGCGGCTCCAGGGCATCACCGTCGACCAGGGTTTCGTCAGACCTGACCTGTACGTGGGCATGGAGCACGTCAAGTACTTCGGCATCGATGCTGTTTTCTTGAACACCGTCCCGTACCAGCAGCTGCACGGCAAGCGCGTGTTCACCAGCCACGGCGGCTATGTCGGCACGGTCGCCCGCGTGCTGGCGGAAGGGGCCACGCTGAAAGGGTTGGTGATTGCGAAGCGGAAAAGGCTCAAGAAACAAGAGGTCGAGGTCAACGCCTCTGAGATCAAGGAGATGGGACAGACGATTATCCTCAGGAAAGGCGTGGGCCAAGCCTGAGATGGATGGGCCCGGGGGGACTTCCGCTGTTGCGTCGCTCGTTCCCGTCGGCGTCAACCATTCGAACCCCCGATCTACAGCTTAGAAGGCTGTCGCCTTATCTGTCCCGCGAGGGCAGGCACGGCGGCGTGCTGCTCGCGTCCAGACTGGGCTACGGGCCCGTGCTCATGACAAACCGTCTTGCGTATTTAAAACTTCACTTCTCGAAAAACACCAACTTTAAATATCACTTGCTCTTCGACCCGGTCAACAACCCGCAAAAGAGGGGGATTTGAGAAAATAATAGGTGATGTAAACCATGAACAAAGGAGACATAATCGAAGGCGTGGCGAACAAGACTGGTTATCCGAAGACGGCGGTGACGGAGATACTCAACATCGCTATTGACAAGATCGCGAAGGCGGCGAAGAAGGAGATTGTCATCCTGCTCGGCTTGGGAACGTTCAAGCCGGCCAGGCGGAAGGCGCGCGTCGGCGTCAACCCGAGCACGGGCAAGAAGATCAAAATCCCGGCGTACAAGACGGTCAAGTTCACGCCGGCGGCGAACATCAAGAAGTTCAAGTAAAAGATTTTTTTGTTTTTCCCTCTTTTTTCTTACGTAACCTTTAAATAAGAGGTGTTGCTCTTCTCTCTCCATGTCAGGAGTCGTTGTCGTCGTGGCGTAGACGTCGCCGCTCATCCACCAACTCTTTCTGAGACAGCGTCGACAACCGAAAAGCCTTTAACTGTCAGGAAGGAGCAGAGAGGGAGTAACATGCAACCACTGCCGAAGAAGTATGATTTCAGGCTCGCGGAGCGGAAATGGTGCAAGGCCTGGGATAAGCAGGGGACGTACGCGTTCGATCCCAAGAGTGATAAGCCAGTCTTCTCCATCGACACCCCGCCGCCCACGGTTTCCGGCAAGATGCACCTCGGCCACTCATTCAGCTACGCGCACGAGGACTTCATCGCCCGCTTCCATCGCATGAGGGGCAAGAACGTGTTCTACCCGTTCGGCACAGACGACAACGGCCTCGCCACTGACAAACTGGTGGAGAAGACCAAGGGTGTCAATGCGAAGAGCACGAAGCGGGAGGCGTACCTCGAACTCGCGCACCGGACCGTGCAGGAGATACTCCCGGACTTCATCGAGGACTGGAAGATGCTCGGCATGTCATGCGATTTCAGCAGTCCTTACAGCACCATCTCGACAGCGGTCCAGAAAGCGTCGCAGAAAGGGTTCCTGGAACTCTACGAGAAAGGGCTCGTCTACAGGAAGGAGACGCCTGTTTCTTGGTGCCCGCAATGTCAGACCGCGATCGCGCAGGCGGAGTTCGAGAACGTCGACAAGACCAGCCACTTCAACGACATCGTCTTCAAGGCGAAGGGCAAGGACATGGTCGTCGCCACGACGAGGCCGGAGTTGTTGTGCGCGTGCGTCGCCCTGTTCTACCACCCGGATGACGAGCGCTACCAATCACTCAAAGGAAAATTTGCAAGAGTGCCCTTGTTCGGTTATGACGTTCCTATTCTTGCTGATGAAACCGTGGACAGGGAGAAGGGCACCGGTCTCATGATGTGCTGCACGTTCGGCGACAAGGAAGACATCGAGAAGTGGTACAAGCACAAGCTCCCGCTCAAAGTGTCGATCACCAAGGACGGCAGGATGAACGAGGAGGCGGGAAAGTACCAAGGCATGACGCTCAAGGAGGCGAGGAAGGCCATCCGGGCAGACCTGGAAGCGGCAGGACTCCTCATCAAGACCAAGGACATCACCCACCCGGTGAACGTGCACGAGCGGTGCGGCACTGATATCGAGTTTTTGAACACGCACCAATGGTTCATCAACGTGTTAGACCACAAGGAAGAGCTCATCGAGGCAGCCGATGATATCAGGTGGCACCCCGAGCACATGAAGGCTCGTTATATCCACTGGGTGGAGAACTTGAACTGGGACTGGTGCATCTCCCGGCAGCGACACTTCGGCATCCCATTCCCTGTCTGGTACGCCGAGGATGGGAAGACAGTGCTGCCTTCCGAGGAGGAGTTGCCCGTCGACCCCTCAGACCAGCAGCCGAAAGGGCGCAAAGACCTGGTGGGTGAGACCGACGTCCTGGATACGTGGGCGACCAGCTCCCTGACGCCGCAGCTCGCGCTGGGCTGGGCAAAGGGCGGCGAGTTGTTCAAGGACAACTTCCCCATGGACGTGCGGCCGCAAGCGCATGACATCATACGGACCTGGGCGTTCTACACCATCACGAGAGGCGTCTACCATGAGAAGAAGGTGCCGTGGAAAAACATCATGATATCTGGTTTTGTCTTGGACCCGAAGGGGAACAAGATGAGCAAGTCGCGGGGCAACGTGGTCGACCCGCAGGACGTCATGGACAAGTACGGCGCGGACGCGCTCCGCTACTGGGCGGCGGGCTCGAAGCTGGGGGACGACCTGCCGTACATGGAGAAGGACGTGCAGACCGGCAGCAAGACCGTGACGAAATTGTGGAACGCTTCCCGTTTCGCGCTGATGCAGCTCGCGGACTACGATGGCGGCGAGCCGGACGAGCTCTTGCCCGTGGACAAGTGGATACTTTCGAAGCTGCAAGGGATCATCAAGGAGAGCACGGAGACGTATGAAGCCTATGAGTACGCGAAGTCCAAGTCGCTTATCGATAACTTCTTCTGGAACACGTTCTGCGACTATTATTTGGAGATCGTTAAGGACCGTATCTACAATCCTGAAAAGCGAGGCGTGGGTGCGAAGCTGAGCGCGCAGTACACGTTACGCTACGCGTTGCGAACCATCCTGAAACTGTTCGCGCCGATCATGCCGTACATCACCGAGGAGATCTACGGTTACGCCTTCGCGAAGGACGGGCGCGACAGCATCCACGTCAACGGCTGGCCGACTTTCGACAATGGGCTCGTGGATGGGACGGCGGAAGAAGCGGGCGACGCCTTGTTGGAAGTGGTGAACCTCGCGAGGAAGAAAAAATCAGAAGCAAGCGTGTCGTTACGGACACCAATTATCAAGTTTATCATTCCAAAAAAGCTTGAAAAAGTGCTCAAACCAGTAGAAGATGACTTGAAAGCGGTCACGAACGCGGAAGATATTTCTTATGAAGGCAAGGTAGTGTTCATCGAGCTCGCGCCATCCAAGCAGTGAGTCATTTATGCCGATAGTTCTCCAGCAGGTTTGTGTCCGTCATGGTGTAGACGTGGTGGTGCTTGAAGTGGTGCAGGAATCCTTCGTGCTTGGGTTTCTCTTTTTTCTTGTACGCGAACCAGTACCATGTGCCGGCGAGCAGGCTGATCACGCCGAGCAGGCGGAACACGCCGCTGTACCCGATGCCCGCGATGAGGACTGGGCTGGCCATGCTCATCGCCGCCCAGCCGATGCCTGATGATGACTTGAACATTGCTTGCGCTAGCGCGTGCTCCTCGTTCGGGGTCATCTTCGCCACGTTGGATGCGCCTTTCACCCGCGCCCCGAAGATGCCGAGGGGCACGACCGCCTTGCTCAGGAATATCAGCCACACGTTCGTCACCAGTGACAAGAGGAACAGGCCGGCGGTCATGAGCACCATGTTGGCGGGGATGATGACCTTGCTCCGGAAACGGTCGGCCAGCCATCCCAACATCGGCTGGGACGCGATTAGCACGATGGTGCTGGCGGAGAAGAACAGCCCGACCATGGCGTAGGACAACCCGACCTCTTCCTTCAAGAAGATAGGGAAAAAGGTTGTCAAGAAGGCGGAGGTGAAGCTGACTAATAGCATGACCGTCCAGACCTTGATGAACCGCGGCTTGTTCAGGATATCAGAGACCTCTCCTTTCACGCTCAGCGTCTTGTCGTGGTGCGTGCCTGACTTCTTCAGGAAGAAGAGGAGTATCATAGGGATGATGGCTATGTAGCAGGATAACGAGAACAGCCATTGGTACCCGAGGTGCTCGATGACCTCGCCGCTCAGGAACGGCGCGACCAGGTTGATGATGAACAGCGCGGTCAGTGCGCGCGCGTACACCTGGCCGCCCTTCTCCTTCGGGTTCGTGTCGTACAGGTACGCGACGATGATCGTCCAGAACGCCGCGTTCACCACGGAGTAGAGGATGCCGATGATGAGCAGCGCGGTCGGGCTGTGGAAGTAGATGAGCAAGAACGGGAACAGGAATGATCCTACGACCAAGAAGAGCAGCGGTTTCCGCCTGCCTTTCCGGTCTGAGAAC
>WJKR01000004.1 GCA_014729015.1 Candidatus Woesearchaeota archaeon
ACATCATCCTCCCCGACATCCCACTCACCAAGGAGTTCAAGAAAGCGCCGGTCGAGGAGTACGCCATCTTCATCGGCGACCCCCACTTCGGCAGCAACGTCTTCCTCAAGGACGACTTCGAACGCATGCTGCTCTGGCTGAACGGCAAGGCAGGCAATGAAGAGCAGAAAGCCCTAGCGAAAAAAGTCAAGTACGTCTTCATCTCAGGAGACCTCATCGAAGGCGTCGGCATCTACCCAGGACAGGAGCACGACCTCACCATCAAAGATATCACCAAGCAATACGAGGAAGCGGCCCGGTACCTGCGGCGAATCCCTGAAGACAAGCACATCATCCTATTTACAGGCAACCACGACGCCGGACGCCTCTCAGAACCGCAAGAGCCTATCATGAGCGCATACGCGAAGCCGATCTACGAACTGCCGAACATCACCATCACCTCGAACCCCGCCATGGTCAACATCGCGGCCACCGACCAGTTCCCCGGCCTGGACTGCTTGTTATACCACGGCGGCAGCTTCATCTACTACGCGGACAACATCCCCGCTATCAGGGCCGCAGGAGGACAGAAAAGCGTCGACCTCATCATGAAATACTTACTCCAGAGGAGACACCTCGCCCCGACGCACAACGCGGCCATGACCATCCCCACCACGGACCGGGACTGGCTGCTCATCGACCGCGTACCAGACCTGTTCATCACCGGCCATATCCACCGTGTCTCTATCTCCAACTACCGGAACGTCACGTGCATCAACGCCGGGTGCTGGACCGAGACCACTGAGGACCAAGTCAAACGAGGACTCGAACCACAACCGAGCAAACTCATCATCCTCAACCTGCAGACCAGGAAGCCGAAAGTCATGAATTTCAGGAAGGAAGCGACCGTCACCAAGCGCGCGAGCGACGAGGAGAAGCAACCGCGCAAAGGACTGGTCCAAGGATGATGAGCAAGTATTAAATACCCACCCCTGCTTCTTATCCCTTGAACAACGCCCGTCTACGGTGTGAGATACAATGGTCAAGACAGACATGGCTTGTAGCCCTTCTCTCCAACGATACTTCGATGAGCTCGAGGAAAAGACGCACCACGCCTTCACCATCGCCAGCCAGGCGCGCGCGAAGGGCTATGATCCAGAACCGAAAGTCGAGATCAAGCTCGCCAAGAACATGGCGGAACGCGTCGTCGGCATCATCAGCGTCGTCGCCCCGCAGATAGCGGGCAGCGGCGTCACCCAACGCATCATGGAGCTCGAAAAGGAGTACGGGCTGCAAGACTGGCGCGTCGCGTTCAAGATAGCCTTGGAGATAGCCCAGGAGAAGTACTGCTCGTTCGAGGACAAGATAGAGGCCATTGAAGTGGGTGTCAGGACAGGGTTCGCCTACGTCACGGTCGGCGTCGTCTCCTCACCGCTCGAAGGGCTGACGAGCATCGAGATCAGGAAGCGCCGCGACGGCAAGGGAGAGTACTTCCGGCTCAACTACGCCGGTCCTATCAGGAACGCCGGCGGTACCGCGGCTGCGGTGTCGGTGCTCATCGCCGATTATGTGCGGAAACACCTCGGCTACGCGAAGTATGACCCTGATGAGAAGGAAGTCCTGCGCTGCCAAGCGGAGCTCGAGGACTATCACCAATACGTCGCCAACCTCCAGTACTTCCCGTTCAAGGAGGAATCAGCGTTCCTCATGCGTCACATCCCGGTCGAGATCGCCGGCGACCCTTCTGAGAGACGCGAATTGAGCAACGCGATGCTGAAAGACCTGTCACGGATAGAGACCAATTACCTGCGCAGCGGCTACTGCCTCATCCACTCTTCGTGCATCCCGCTGAAGTCGCCGAAGCTGTGGAAGAAGCTGCTGTCTTGGAGGCATGAGATGGGTATGCATGACTGGGACTTCCTCGGCGACCACACCAAGCTCCAGAAAGAGCTGAAGGCGCGGCAGGCAGCCACTGCTGATGATAGTGACGAACACGATGATAAGGAGCAGAAGGTCAAGCCCGACGGCGTCTTTGTCGCTGATCTCGTTGGTGGACGACCGGTGCTCAGCCATCCGATGAGGAGCGGCGGATTCAGGCTACGCTACGGCAGGAGCAGGGTGTCAGGGTATTCCGGTCAGTCCGTGCACCCTGCGACGCTGTTACTGCTGGATGGCATGATCGCGACCGGCACGCAGCTCAAGGTGGAACGTCCGGGCAAAGCGACCGTGCTCTCGCCGTGCGACACGTTGATGGGTCCGACGGTGAAGTTGCGGGACGGCTCGGTCGTGTATGTGAAGGACGCGTCGCAGGCGAAGCGCTTGCGCGACGATGTCGAGGAAATACTCTACCTCGGTGACGTGCTGATCAATTACGGCGACTTCTTTGACCGCGCGCACATCCTGGTGCCGCCCGGTTATGTCGAGGAGTGGTGGGCGCTCGAGGCGGAGCGGGCCGTCGGTGACCGGTCGCCGCCCGCGGACCTCTCGCGCGCGTTGCGTGACCCGCTCCGCGGAGAGGTTTCGTTCGCGCAGGCCGAGGAGTGGTCCGCCGGTTTCGGCATCCCATTACACCCTGCTCACTTGTTCTTCTACAAGGAGTTGTCGTTGGACCGGTTCCGCTCGTTGGCGTCGTGGCTGGTCGAGGCATCGTTCTCGCTGGGCGAGCGGCCGAGGATATCGTTGCCTGCGGAGAGTCCCGATGGCAAGCGCGCCTTGGAGTTGCTGGGCGTCCCTCACCGCGTGGTCGACGGCAGCGTCGTCTTGGAGGGTGACGTCGCCGCTGCGTTGGCGGCGTCGCTTGATGTGAGGACTGGTGATGATGCCCGCTCATTGGTCGCTGCTGTCGAGGCGCATGAGGGTGACGTGTTGTCCTTGGTGCAAGGACGCGCCCCTTTCTCGGTCAGGGATAAGAGCGGCTTGTTCATCGGCGCCCGCATGGGCCGGCCTGAGAAGGCGAAGATGCGTAAGATGACTGGTAGTCCGCACACGTTGTTCCCTGTCGGGGAGGAGGGCGGCCGTCTCCGCAGTTTCCAGTCAGCTCTGGAGAAGGGCAGGGTGACGGCGGATTTCCCGGTGTTTGTGTGCCCTTCGTGCAAGCGTACCACGCCGTTGTCAGTGTGCGATAAGTGCGGTTCGAAGACGGTGCGGCAGCTCATCCATCCGCAGTCCGGGGAGGTGTTGAGCCCTGAGGAGGCGGAGGACAGGCCTGACGTGACGTTCGCCGAGTCCAAGCAGTGGAAGGTGCCTATTAATGAGTTGTTTGATTATTGCTTGAAGAAGCTGGGGACGAGGGTGTTCCCTGATTTGGTTAAGGGCGTGCGCGGCACGGTGAGTAGGGATAACACACCGGAGCATGTCATGAAAGGTATTTTGCGGGCGAAGCATGACGTGCATGTAAACAAGGATGGCACGGTCCGGTATGACGCTTCTGAGCTCGCGTTGACGCATTTCAAGCCGAAGGAGGTCGGGACGGGTGTTCCACGCTTGCGGGAGCTGGGGTATACGCGTGACATCCACGGCCGGGACGTGGTGGATGAGGATCAGGTGTTGGAGTTGCGCGCCCAGGACTTGGTCTTGCCCGCTTGTCCGGTTAGCCCTGATGTGGGGAGCGATGAGGTCTTGGTGCACACGTCCCAGTTCATCGATGAGGAGTTGCAGTTCTTGTACGGGTTGACGCCGTTTTATAACGTGCGGTCGCGGGAGGACTTGGTCGGTCATCTCGTTGTCGGGTTGGCGCCGCACACGTCTGCTGGTATTGTCGGTCGCATCATCGGTTTCAGCAGCACGCAGGGCATGTTGGCGCACCCGTTGTATCATGCCGCTATGCGTCGTGATGCTGATGGTGATGAGTCCTGTTTTTTCTTGTTGATGGACGCTTTTCTCAACTTCTCGCAGCGGTACCTGAGCAGTTCTCGCGGGAGTACGATGGATGCGCCGTTGGTGTTGACGTCGTTGTTGAACCCTGCCGAGGTCGATGACATGGCGTTCAACGTGGATATTGTGGACCGTTATCCGCTGGAGTTCTATGAGGCCTGCGCTGCTTATAGTTATCCGTGGGACGTGCAGATTAAGAAGATTGGTGACGTCTTGTTTACTCCCGAGCAGTTTGAGGGTATGTTGTTCACGCATGACACTGATGACTTCAATGCCGGCGTGCTTTGTAGTACGTATAAGTTGTTGCCGTCGATGGGTGAGAAGATCGCGTCGCAGATGGCGTTGGCGGAGAAGCTGCGGGCTGTTGACACGAGCGATGTGGCGCGCCTGGTGATCGAGAAGCATTTCATCCGTGATACGAAGGGTAACCTTCGTAAGTTCTCGTTGCAACAGTTCCGGTGCGTGCATTGCAATGAGAAGTTCAGGAGGCCGCCGTTGCAGGGCCGTTGCACGTCTTGTGGTGGGCGGGTGATCTTCACGATTGCTGAGGGCTCGGTGGTCAAGTATTTGGAGCCGTCGTTGTTGTTGGCGGAGAAGTACAATCTCGATCCGTACTTGCGGCAGACGTTGGAGTTGACCAAGGTGAGGGTTGAGAGCTATTTTGGTAGGGAGAAGGAGAAGCAGGTGGCGCTGGGTGAGTGGTTGGGTGGCGGACGATCGCGGCATTAATTATTTTTAGATACTAGTTTTGGTACTAATATTTTTTTTCCCATCCATTTTTGGAGCCTTTTTTTTGGTTTTGACTGTAGTAAAGGTTTTTGTTTTAAGTAATATTGTGGTTAATGCTTATTGAACGACTCTGTCGGTGACGTTCAGATTTTGCTCGTGAACGTGTACCGTGCGCCGCAGGCTTGGCATTTGAAGTAGTAGATGTCTCCTTCTTTGTTGAGCTTGGTGTCGGGCTTGCCGCACTCCCTGCAGATGACGAATTCTTCCGCGTATGCTTGTATTTTCTCGTTGATCTTGCTGGCTGAGAGCTTGCTGCCGAGGATGACGAGTTGTTTTGCTTGTTCGGTCGTGGTCGCGAGTTCTCGTGCGAGGTATTTGAGCAGGTGTTTGATGGGTCGGTGGAGGTGGTCTGCGATCTGGTTGAGGTTGCTGATGACGGTCTTGGCGCCTTGGAGGTGTCCTTTGACGTTGGGGACGCGGAACCGTTCTTCTGTTTTCTCGGTGTCTGGCAGGACGTCTTTCGCTGCTTTGAGCAACTGGTGGTAATCGGGAAGCATGGGTGGTGAGAATAAGGGGTGTTTTATAAAGGTGTTGGGTAGAATACTTTTTTAAAGCAGCGTGGTGTTCTCCTCTGCTTGCGGGCTCTTAGCTCAGCCTGGTAGAGCGCAACGTTCGCAACGTTGAGGCCGCGGGTTCGAATCCCGCAGAGTCCATTGGATGTTTTGCTTTCTGGGACTTGTGGTTCGGAAGTCATTCTTCCGTTCGCTGTAGCGTCTAGTCCATTGGTTGTTTGTCGTGCTGGTTGTAGAGGTTGTTGTCGTGTTTCTTTTTTGGGTTGGTTTTTTATAGATTTATTTTCTTTATAGAAAATTATTCTACAACACATAATTTTTTTTATATCACCACAGCACTGAATACCCTATGGGAAGAACGCATCTCTGGAACCCGACATATTTTACCATTCACCGAGGCTGCGTGCTGACCATGAAGCGATTCGCGTGCTAAGCATCCAACAACTGACAGGTGGTGCAAAAGCGCGTGGAAACAACATTTCTACAAGACTTTTGCGACCACGACAGGATGGGCAGTGCGCAGGACCGGCCACGGAGGTG
This sequence comes from Candidatus Woesearchaeota archaeon, assembly GCA_014729015.1. Classification (GTDB taxonomy): domain Archaea; phylum Nanobdellota; class Nanobdellia; order Woesearchaeales; family WJKR01; genus WJKR01. Next base: position 5,694 of record WJKR01000004.1, read on the forward strand.
GACGAAAATGTACAACTGTGTGGAATGCGGCGAGGTCATCACGAACCCCGTCAGCGAACAGCGCCTGGCCCTGGAATTCAGGACCTGGCTGGCAGAGACAGACGCAGCCCTCGAGCAGAAATTCGAGGAAGAATACGTCTCACGCGAGGACTTCATCAACCCAGAAAGCGTGGGCAGCCACTGTGTCCTAACCAAGCGGAAGATGGACCTCTGCCCGTACTGCGCTGCCGCACAGTTCATCGACTGGCTCCACGGCCAGGTGGTCGAGCAGCGGGTGCTGGAATGGGCGCTCGATTTTTTCCTGGCCCGGCAAGACGAACCGTACGTCAGGCGCTCCCTCGCGACGAGCACCAGCCGAGGGATCAAGGTGACGTTGACAACGAGCTTGTCGGGCACAACTGCACCGACATAGATGGGACATGATGCAATCGGAAAGGAAGGAGTACGTGCTGCACGCGACCCGTGACTTGGAAGAGAAAGTGGTCGACGACGCTTGGCTCAGGGAAGACATCGCTTCCTGCGCGGCTGAGGGGTCGGCCATGGAATACTTCATGGAAGAGCTCGGCCCCCGCCTAGCACCAAGCCATTTCCTTTATTCCAAGTGGGTGTTCGCGTCCTATTACCAGGGACGGCGAGCCAGTCACGGCGCGTTCCGCGACCAGTTCGACCACAGCATCGAGGTCGAGGCCGTCATGGACACGATACAGTTCATCCGCGTCTATGAAGGCTACTTGGGCTATGTGAATTGACTGTTTTTTTCTTTGCGGCCGGGCACGCGCATGAGGAAGATGTTCATGGGAGATGGTAGGGAGGAAGCGACTATAGCGACGGATGTGAACAAATACTGTGGACAGGTCTATCGGGCGGCGGTGGTCATGGACGGGCTGGAGGTGTTACTGCAACGATGATGTTCCATTGGAAACAAGCTGGTGCTTTGTGTTTTTGGGCAGGTCGCTTCTCTCTCCCGAATCTCCACACGAACAAAAGGGGTGGAATCACTATACTAATGTCTTTTTTTCCAGGCATTTCTGTATTTTTCTCGACGAGAAGCTCTCTCACTAACACTTCCACAAGAAACCAAGGGGGTGTCGCTCTTCTAACCTATTTTTTCCTATACCTAGCTTGATTTTAAAAAAGATTTATAAAGGGGAAGTGATTCCCAGTTTAAAAGGACCGGCCACTCACCAAAAGTGGGGGATGGGTGGCTCACCAAAGGTCATCATAGGTGATACCACATGGCGAACGCCAAGGACCCAAAGCCGCAAGACATCCAAGTGGTGAACATCGTCGTCTCGACCAGCTTGGGACACGACATTCCCTTGGAAAAGATGGCAGCGACCCTGTCAAACACCGAGTACAACCCGGAGCAGTTCCCTGGCCTGGTCATCCGCATCAAGGACCCGAAGACCAGCGCACTGATATTCTCCAGCGGCAATGTCGTGTGCACCGGTGCACGAAGCATCCCCAAAGTCGAGGAAAGCATCCAGAAGATCATCGAGTCTTTGGAGAAAATCGGCATCACAATCACGATTAAGCCGAAGATCAATATCCAGAACATCGTCGCCTCCGGCAACATCGGCACAGACCTCAATCTGAACACGCTGGCCATGAAGCTGGACAACACCGAGTACGAGCCGGAACAGTTCCCAGGGCTCGTCCTCAAGCTGAAAGAAGCCAAGGCGACCTTCCTCTTGTTCAGCAACGGCAAAGTCGTCTGCACCGGCACCAAATCAGAGGACGCCGTGCACGAAGCACTGGACAAGCTGGTCGAAAAGCTTAAGACCGTGATGTGATTCCCTTCTCCATAATGAGGAAGGGTTTTTATTCCGTTATAAACCCAGCGTGAGCTATGCGGTGTGTGAGTGAACATGGACGCGACAGAGCAAGTGGCAAAGTTCAACGAGTTCTTCAAAACCCAGTTCTACAAGCAGCTCGTCGAAGTCCTGAACCGCGGGGAAAAACACCTCGTCATCCCATTCAACGATTTTGCGAAGTTCAACGTCGAACTCGCCGAAGCATTGCTGGAAGATCCGGAGAACGTCATCCAAGCGGCGAAGCACACCATCGAGCAGATGGACCTCGGCGGCGACGCGAAAGGATTCGAAGTGCGCTTTGCAGACCTGCCGCAGACCAGCCACATCATGGTCAGGAACATCAGGAGCCAGCACATCGGGAAATTTCTACAACTAGAAGGCATCGTCCGACAGAAGACCGATGTCCGGCCGCAAGTCACCGCCGCCAGGTTTGAATGCCCGAGCTGCGGCAACATCATACCAGTCCTGCAACTAGACCAGAAGTTCCGCGAACCCCACCACTGCGCCTCCTGCGGCCGCAAAGGGAACTTCAGGCTGAACCACAAAGAGCTGGTGGACGCCCAGAAGATCGTGCTGGAAGAAGCGCCGGAAGACATGGAAGGAGGCGAGCAACCCAAACGACTGAACATCTTCCTCAAGAATGACCTCGTCTCGCCCATCACGGACAAGAAGACCAACCCGGGCAGCAAAGTCAGATTGACAGGCGTCATCAAAGAAGTACCCATCGTACTCGCGACCGGCGGCAAATCGACACGGTTCGACCTGGTCTGCGAAAGCAACTACGTCGAGCCCGTCCAGGAAGAGTTCTCGAACATCGTGCTGACACCAGAAGAAATTGAAGAGATAAAGGACGCGAGCAACGACCCGCAAGTGTTCCAGAAGATGACTAACTCCATCGCACCAACCATCTACGGCCACGAACGCGTCAAGGAAGCATTGCTGCTGCAGCTCTTCAGCGGCATAAAGAAGACGAGCGACGACGGCGTCACCCGAAGAGGCGACATCCACATCCTATTAATAGGAGACCCTGGCGCAGGGAAAAGCCAGCTCGTCAGGAGGATGAGCATCGTTGCACCCAAGAGCAGGTTCATCAGCGGCAAGGGAGCAAGCGGTGCAGGCCTGACCGCATCTGTCGTGAAAGACGAGTTCCTCCGCGGCTGGGCACTGGAAGCGGGAGCGCTCGTACTGGCGAACAAAGGCATCGCATGCATCGATGAGATGGACAAGATGACCCCTGAGGACACCAGCGCCATGCACGAAGCGCTCGAACAGCAATCAGTCACGATCAGCAAGGCGAACATCCAAGCGACGCTCAGGTGCGAGACCACGGTATTAGCGGCGGCCAACCCGAAGTTCGGGCGGTTCGACCCGTACGAGCTCATCGCCAAGCAGATAGAGATGCCCTCGACCCTGATCAACCGCTTCGACCTCATCTTTCCCATGAAGGATCTGCCCGACCCCGCGCGCGACGACCAGATGGCGAGCTTCATCCTCGAGCTCCACCGAGGGGAGGCGAAGGAGCGACAAGGGCTGTTCGGCACGGATTTCATCAGGAAGTACATCGCATACGCCAAGCAGCACGTCCGCCCAGAGCTCACTAATGACGCGCTGGAAGAGATCAGGAAGTATTATGTCCAGATGCGCAACCAGGGCGCGGGCGTCGAGGGATCCATCTCCAGTATTCCCATCTCTGCCCGGCAGCTGGAAGCGCTGGTCCGGCTGGCGGAGGCGAGCGCGAAGACGCGCCTGGCGGGGAAGGTGACCAAGCACGACGCGAAACGGGCGGTGGAACTGGTGCATTACTGCCTCAGCCAGATAGGCCTCGACCCGGAGACGGGGAAGATGGACATCGATCGCATCACGACCGGCATCACCGCCGCCCAAAGGAGCAACATCTCCATCATCAAGGACGTGATTGGCGAGCTGGAGAACGCTATCGGCAAGCTCATCCCCGTGGACGACGTGGTGCGCGAGGCGGAGATCAAGGGCGTGGCGCAGGATAAGACGAGCGAGATCATCGAACGGCTCAAGAGAAGCGGTGACTTGTTCAGCCCGAAGAACGGGTTCATCAGCAAGATATGATGCTCCATGACGCAACAATCAGTCAAGCGGAAGACCGCTTATCTCTGCACGATCAAGGACTTGCAGGATGGCCGGTATGTCCGCCGCGAGGGCTGGGAGCCGAACTTCTTCGCGACGACGAAAGGTATGGTGTCGCGCGCGAGGCTTTCTGGTGTGGTCGTGGAGCAGCAAGGCCGGAGCATCACGATCGATGACGGCACCGGGCAGTTGCCGTTGCGCGTGTTCGACGCGCCGTTGCCCGCGGCCGCGGTCGGCGACCCGGTCATGGTCATCGGCCGGCCGCGCGTGTACAACAAGGAGCCGTACATGCTCATCGAGATATTGAAGCGGGTATCGCCGCGATGGCTGCACTATTTCGAGAGGTCGCGGTCGGCGTGCGCGTCGTTCATCCCTCCCATCCCGGAAGTCAAGGAGCCCGCCGCGCAACCGAAGCCGCAGCCCCCGCCGGGGACGGCGGCGCCTCAGGGCAAGGCGCAACAGCTCGTTGCCCTGATACGAGAGCTCGACGCCGGGGACGGCGCGCCCGCTGACGAGGTCATCTCGAAGGCAGGGTTTGACGGTGCGGAGCAGCAACTCCAGTCCTTAATCACCGAGGGAGAGGTGTTCGAGCTGCGGGCAGGGAAAATAAAGGTGTTGGAATAATGGTCTTCATCGTGATTGATGGCACTGATGGTGCTGGTAAGGCGACGCAGACCGACTTGTTGGAGTCGCGCCTGAAAAAGGAAGGATACCATGTCATGAAGGCTGACTTCCCTCGGTACGGGGAGCCTTCGGCGTGGTTTGTTGAACGCTACCTCAATGGCGATTTCGGCCCTATCGAGGAGAATGACGCGTACAGGGCGTCTGAGTTTTATGCGGTAGACCGGTTTGCAGCTTCTTTTGGGATGAGAGCCTTCCTCGCCCAGGGGGGAGTATTGCTTTCTAACCGCTATGTTTCCGCTAACAAAGGGCATCAGCTGGGGAAGATCAAAGACCTTGCCGAAAGAGAAAAGTTCTTGACCTGGCTGGATAACTTGGAATATGGGATTTTTGGGGTTCCGAAAGAGGACAAGAACATATTGTTATATCTTCCTCCAGAACTTGGTCAGTTGAACGTTGATAAGAAAACTGCTCGTGATTACACTGATAAGAAAAGGGATTTGCATGAGGATGACGCGGATCATTTGCGTGATGCTGCAGCGGCTTACTTGTTCGTCGCAGAAAGGGAGAACTGGGATATTGTCCATTGCGCCCCTGAAGGGTCTATGCTGCCGCGGGAAGATATCCACGAGCAAATATATGGTATTATCAGGCCGTTATTACCCCCTGTCTGACGCAATCCTTAAATACTATCGTTGCTATTCTTCTCCTCCAATGGTGCCTTCCGTTATTGGCGACGATTATTTCTTCGGTTTTAGGTACTCCTATTTTTGGTGAGTGACCGCCACCCGCCTTAACGCTTCTTGTGATGCTTTGTCTGGGAGGAACCGTGGGTGCTTTCAACACGCAACAACGAATCTTTTTTTTTTCTTCATGCATGGTCGGAGGAGAATCATCATGGAACTCAAGGAAACACTCAACAACCTGCTGGGTTATGATGGGCCGGTGAGCCGCACGGGTCGTCCGGAAGTCATCGATGGATGTATTGATGACATCACCAAGGAGCTCTCCTTGCTCGAGAAGTACGATCGTGGCGGTCATCGCGACCTCCTCTTGCGGGCCAGGGCGGCGAACGTCATCGCGGTGAAGACGTACGCGTTGTTGCAAGCAATGGGTGTGGCGCAACCGCCAGACGTTCGCGTGGTGCAGGATGACGAGGTCAATTACAAGAAATTGTCGGCGCTTATGGGTATTGCGGTGAGTTATAAGCATCGGTTCAGAAGATGAGCGGCGTCACCCAGACTTCAAGGACGGCGGCGAGGAACAGCAGCCCGATGCTGACCAGGAACAGGTCTGCCGAGTCCAGTAGTATGTGCTCGAACTTCCTCGTCTGGAAGTCGTGCTTGATGATAGCGATGCTGATGATGCCGCCTGCGAGGCCGGCGGTGAAGTATGCCAGTATCTCAGGCACGCCGTGGATGGCATATTTCAATAGCCCGATACCGATGATGCTGAAGTATTGCGCGACCTTATCGAGGCCGACGAGGTGCGCGTAGCTCGCCAGGTTGCCGCGGATGAAGTTACCGATGGCCGCTCCGATCACGCTGGCGTTCCAGGTCAGGATGAAGATGGCGCCTGCGCCGTACAGCAGGGAGAAGATGGCGCAGAAGATCATGACCTTGACGTTGTTCAGGAATATCTTGGTGAATACCTGCACTTGCTCGATGGTGAACAGGCCGGTGATCTTGCCGTTGATTGCGTTGATGGTGTTCGTTTGGCTTTCGAACAGCGTGCTGACTGTCGTCGAGGGCAGGATGGTGTACCAGAAGATGCAGGCCAGGGTCATCCCGAAGAAGAGGTACATGAGAAAGCTTAATGCCCTGCCGTGCTCCTTGAGCAGCACTTTCTCTGTGAGGTCTTCCATGTCTTTCGATTCCTCGTACTTGATGGTCGCGTACATCAGCGGCACGGCGACGAGCGCTGCGAGGAAGACGAAGATCATGCTCGCATAAGTGTAGAACACCCAGAGCCCGACGGCGATGGCGAGCGAGGCGTAGAGGAATCCGTAGAGGACCATCTTGGCAGGCGTCTTCTCCGCCTTGATGGGGTTGATCAGGCTCTCAAGGACCATGTCTTTGCTTGTTGCCTATCGGTTTATATAGTTTTCTTCGTCGAAAAGGCTTAAAAAGGTTGTTTCTTGTAATCCGTGCATGATGCGTTCCTTGGGCGTTCGTTGGCGGTTGTTCGTTGATGCGGTGCGGGTCGAGTTCGCGGTGGCTCGTCACCGGTTGCAGGATCAGGGGTTGTTCCGCGCGTTGCTGGTATTCTTGCTGATCATGGCAGCCATCTTCATCGTTGGCTTCGTGGTCATGCACTTGTTCATGGATCCTGATGAGCTCTTGCCGTTGTTGGAGGCTGCGCGGAGCGCGGGTCCGTTCATCATCATTGGGTTCATCATCTTGGAGGTGGTGTTCGCGCCTGTTCCTGGCACGTTCATCACGGTCGCCGCCGGTGCGGTGTACGGGATGTGGCTAGGAGCGTTGTATTCGTACGTGGGGAACGTGTTGGGGTCGTGCTTGGCGTTCTTCCTTGCTCGTCGGTTCGGCCGCCGCTTGGTGGAGCGATTGGTGTCCAAGCAGTTGTTGGAGAGGTATGACGGTTTTTTTCGGAAGCATCGCGAGTTGTTCCTGGTGTTCTACGCCTTGCCGGTCATCCCCGTGGATATCTTGAGCTTCAGTTGCGGGTTGTCCTCGATGAAGTGGCGTAAGTTCTTGTTGATCATGATGTCGGGCTTTGTTTCGAACACGTTGATCCTTACGTTCTTGGGCGAGCGCTTGGCTGGTCTGAGCTTGGTGCTCATGGTGTTTTATACCTTGGTGTTCTTGGCCGTGTTTTCCTTGTTGGCGTGGGCGTTCAGGCTGCTGGTGGCCCGCTTCCGGAAGAAAGATATATAAATGATGTTCTTTGTTTGCAAGGGTATGAGGTGGTTTTTGTTCTGGGGAGGCGGCTTGGTCATCGCCATGGTGGTCGTGGTCGTGCTTGCTGGTGGGTTGTACCCGAAGCACCGGTTGTGTGAGGGGTTTTATGACTCGCCGTATCCTTCGTCGCCGCCTGACTCGACGATTACGGCGGTGGCTCCTGATTGGTATATCATCGCTGATTGCCAGGGCGTCCAGAACGATTTGTACATGGCATATTATTTCGTTGCGCTCGGCGCCGCGTTGATCGGCGTCGGGTTCGTGGTGAGGTGAAGAACATGAGTGTCCCTTTTGAGCAGTCCATCATGAATTGGTTGTTGCTTGGCGGCGTTGTCGCGATATTGTACGGCTTGCGCTACTTGGTCTTGTTGGAGCGGCGCATGGTGTCGTTGGAGCAGAACATCCAGAAAGTGTTGCGGAAGCTGGAGATGGATGAGCGCGAGGTCTTGATGGAAGAGAAGGAGATTGAGAGTGCGGTGAGGAGGTCTAAGAAAAGACGCTGATGACGTAGAGGTAATTGAGGATTTCTTTTCCTTCGTTCCTGACATCATGTCTTGTCTCCGGCGGGATGTAGTGCGTGTTGCCTGCTATTACTGTCGTAGGTTTTCCTTCTTTGAGGATTGTCGCTGTCCCTTTCATGACGATGATGAGCTCTTCCTTGCTTTCAGTCACGTGCTCGCCCACTGCTTCTCCTGGTTGTAGCTGGACGCGTCCGCTTTTGAGGTTTCTGCTCGCGGGCGGTTTGATGATGCTGTCATAGTTCATGTTCTTCCAATCCTCTTTTTTCTTTCGCTGTCAGGTAGCGCCATCTTCCTTCCGGGATGTTCAGTCGTACGTTCCCGATCGCGACGCGTTTCAAATCTTTCACATAGTAGCCTAATGCCTTGAAGTATTTCTTGACGACCTTGTTCCTTCCTTCGTGGATGGTGAGTTCGACGAGTTTCGGCTTGTTTTTCTTCAGTGACGCTTTGACCCTTCTTCGTTCGACGACGACGCCTTTCTTCACCTTTTCGAAGGTGTCTTTTCTTAGCGGTTTGTTCAAGGTGGCTTGGTACGTCTTTGTCGTCTTGTTTCTTGGGTGCAGGATTTTCTGTGCGAAGTCTCCGTCCGAGGTGAACAGTAGTAGTCCTCGTGCGTCCCTGTCGAGCCTGCCGACAGGGTATACTGATCGTGGCAGTCCTTTGAGCAGTTCCATGACGTCCCTTCGTCCCCACAAGTCTGATTTCGTTGTCAGATACCCGGAAGGTTTGTGCAGCACTAGGTAGAGGTGCGGCTCTTGTTGTATGGCTTGGCTGCCGACCATGATGTGGTCTTTCTCAGGATCTGCTTGGTCGCCTAGCAAGGTTTTTTGTCCGTTGACCGTCACTTTTCCTGCCGCTATCAGCTTCTCTGCTTTCCTTCTGCTGCAGTATCCTGAAGCTGCGATGATCTTCTGGACGCGTTGCATGGTCGTGCTGTAGTGCAGGCTCATTATAAACCCTTTGCCTCCGATGGGTTTTTATTCTCTGCAGGGTTGCCCTCTTCGCATGAAGGGATCATTGACGACGATAGTCGCGCTGTCCGGTTGGTTGTTGTCCGCTGTTCCTGGCGCTTCGCAAGGGGTGCGGTTTTCCGAGCAGGAGCAGGGGTATTATGCGACGATGGCTCAGGATCCTGGTGTTTTTCGGGATGAGATGTATAAGTTGATGAATGCGAACCGGTTCGCCGCGGTGTATGCGCGTTTGCGGCGTGCGGAGGCGTACGCGGACCATCATCGTGTCGGTGGCTTTGACCAGGTCATTTCCTCGTTGCGGCGGGAGGCGCGGTGGGAGGAGTCTTTCAAGGATGAGCATCCTTTTGGGTTGTACGCGTTGCCTGACGGGCAGGGGTTGTTGTGGTATGGGTATCTCCGTGATGTCGTTGCGTCGCAGGGGGCTACGGTTGCTCGTGGTTGTCAGATGCATATGGCGTTGTTGGCTAAGGGGTGGAAGGTGGCGAGGCCTCCTTTCTCGCAGCGGGGCGTGGAGGTCAAGGTGTATGAGGATTCTGAGGGGTATGGGTCGGTGTTTACTTATTCGTGTTCTGAGTTTAAGTCTTCGAGGGCGACGAGGCGGTTTGCGAGGCGTCTGCCGGTGTTTACGGGTGAGGGGTTGGATATGATGAGTGCTGATTCTGTTTTGCGGGCGTACTTGCCTGTCGTTGACGCTGTTTCTGGTGTAGAATGAGCTTAGTTCGTTTGGTATTGGTTGTGGATGTCGGCTAGTTCTTGTAGGTTGTTGATGAATGCTTGGTGGTCGCTGTTGAGTTTGCTCGTGATGAACATCGGTATTTTCATGTCGTGTACCATGTCCATGAATCGTATGAGTTCTGTGTATATGTGGTTTTTGTTGTAGAAGAATTTTTGTGGTGTTTCGTCGGTTCTTTCTGGGAGGACGAGTTTTTTTTCCATGAGGAATTCTGGGTCTCGTGTGTAGTTTTGTTTTGGTGCTTTCTTGTAGTGCGAGAGTATTATTTCGATGGTCGATTCCATGTTGTAGTGGTATTCATGGAATTTTTTTTTGTTTGTTTTTCGT
>WJKR01000028.1 GCA_014729015.1 Candidatus Woesearchaeota archaeon
GTAGTAAGGAACGCTTATAAACATTGTTTGATTGAAACATATATGTTCAAAAAAATGTTTTGAAGAAACTATTATTTATAAATGTCCTATTTGTTGACGTTGAACACGTTCGTCAGGTCGACCTTTGACTCTTCAGGTTCTTGCGTATCCTTCTTCTCTGGCTGCGCTTGCGCTTCTGGCTGTTCTGGCTGCTGCTCTGCTGCAGGTGCTGGCGGTTGCTTTGGTTGTTGTTCCGGCGGGGTTGGTGGTTGCTCTTGTGCTTGCGTTTCTGGTGCTGGTGATTGTTTTTGCGGTGGCGCTTGTTGCTCCTCAGCGGCCGCCGGGGGTTGCTCAGGGGAAGGGGGTGCTTGCTGCTCAGGTTGTTGTTCCTGCGGTGCGGGTTGGGCTGGCTCTTCCGGCGGTGCCTGTGGCGGAGCGGGGGGTTCTTCTTGCAGGGGTTGGTCGTTGTGCTCTGATTGTTGTTCCGGCGGGGTTGGTGGTTGCTCTTTCGGCGCTTGTTCTTGCGCCTGCGCTTCTGGTTGCTCTTTCGGCTGCGCTGGTGCTGCTGGCTCCTTGGTGACTTCTGCGAGCGACCGCTCGTCGGTCGACGAGCTGTCGAGCGTGACTTCTTGGGGTTGATTGAACTGCTCTTGGACGTTGTTGATGGCGTCGTTGAGCGCTTGGTTGTTGTGGCTAGGCGCAGTACCCTGCTCTTGTAGTGCAGGGTTTTCCTGCGCCGTCGCCTCTTTTTCCCAGGGTTGATGCTGTGGTTGTGCTGGTTGTGTTGCAGGTTGATCGCGTTTGGTTTCGAAGTTCTTGATGGTGGAGTTCTTGTGTTCGTCGAAGTGCTTGGTGGCTTTTTCTTCGGTGTCGGTCATGCTTTCTGCCATCCTCACTGCTTCTGACTCTGATGCTGCGAGGCCGTTGTTCTTGAGCGTTTCTGCGAGTTGCCGGACTTTGTCGTTCTGGACTTGTTGGAAGTTCATGGAGATACACCCGAATATCAATACTTACTATTTGGGTATACAAAAGTAGCTACTAATATATAAATATTTTGTTTTAGTTGTGAGAATGACGCTCATGCCTGTCCTCACCGACGAACCATGACGCCACGAACACCAAGACCACATAGAGCAAGCTAGGGACAAGCACCCACTGGAACCAGAAAAACGGCACGAGCTCCAACGCAGCCAAAGGGACCAACGCAGCGACACACACCTTCACGAGCTGCTTCACACCCAACGAGAACCTCGCCAGCCGAGTGATGAGGAGCCCCAGCACGACGCAAACACCGACCAGCACCGCGCTCTGCACCAAGAACAACAACCCAACAACCAACACCAACGAAGGCAGCAACAAGACAGCCAGAACCGTGAACCACGACTCATACATGTCCACGTACGACAACACGTTGGCCGCAGACGTCCACGAGACGGACCGTACCCCCTGCCAGAGCGGTTTGCGGACATGGACGCCCTCCTCATTGACCAAGACGCGCTCCCCGGACAGGTTCTCCTGCTCCAAGTCAACGACGACCAACGGGCGCTCCGCAACCATGACCGGTCCCTGCATGGAGACATTGGCATCGAGCTGCAACGTGTCGAACGCGGAGAACTTGTCTGCCAAGCTATGCGGCAGCATGACAAGCGACGGCACGCCGAGGACGACCATAAGCAGGACCGCTATGCCGAACCAGGCGAAGAAGGTGCCGACGATCATCTTGAAAGGGTGCGCGGTCAAAGCACGATATTTTCCTGGCTGCCACGCGCGGATGCCCTGCCGCCACTGATCACGGAAGCTCATACGCTATCCCTAGACACTTCACCTATTTAAACGCTTCTTTCTTGCACACAAAGATGAGGTCATGCCGATCCTCCTCGACGGACAGCACCGTGAACAGGTCGCCGAGCACGCCTACAACCGTCTTCAACGCGTTGCTCTGCTTCAGGCAGGAGACGAACACGAAACCACCTTTTTTCACCACGCGCCATAATTCCTGGAGGCCCTGCGCCGGGTCAGCGAAGTTCTGCACTGACGTCACGCTGACACCCGCGGCGAACGTCTCCCCAGGGAACGGCAACGCCTCGGCCCGCCCCTGGATGATTTCCTGCTCTCCTCGATACTGTTTCCTCATGCCCGTGCTGGGCTCGATACCCGTGCACGGACGTCTGAGCGCCGCGGCGACGAGGTCCAGCCCGAACCCGGTGCCGCACCCGACATCCAAGACAGCTCCTTCAAGAAGCGTCTGTCCCTGCGCGAGGACGATGATGCGCCCGAGCTTACGTTCTTGCTCTGCCCGGTGCAGCTCATCGTATCCTGGAGCAAACTCATCATAGTACCCCATGCCGTTGCGATAAACAGAAGATTTATAAAAACCCTGTTTTTTTTGCGTCACTGTTTTCCGCAAAACATATAACAGGCGCATGAAACTTTCTTTCATGCTTGGGGGGTTGTGCATGCCAAAGAAGACAACAACCATTATCACGGTCATTGTTCTCCTCATTATAGGATTGCTCATCATCATCTTCCAAGGAAGGAAAGACTACGACGCCTTCGCGACCTGCCTCGCAGACCAAGGATTCATCATGGCAGGGTCAGATCACTGCAACCACTGCCAAACCCAGAAGCAGATGTTCAGAGGAGCGTTCGAAGACGTTATCATCCCAAGAGGCGCGTACAAGAACTGCGACTACGACAGCCAATGGTGTGAACAAGTAGGCATCAGCGGCTACCCGACCTGGGTCACGCCTGACGGCAACCACCTGCTCGGCACCCAATCATTCACTACGCTCAAAAGGATATCAGGATGCAATCTCTAAAGAAGAGGAGGACGACATGATGGTAAAAAATAAACCAACGGCACACCACACGCAACTAAAGAAACATGCGCCCAGAAAACCTGCGCACAAACACAGAGAGCAGGCGCCGCGACCACAGAAGAAACACGCCGCGCAACACCGTGCACCGCAGAAGAAGCACGGAGACAATGACCTGCTCAAGAACGTCGCCATCATCGTCCTCGCACTGGCGCTCGTCGCCGTACTCATCTGGGCGTTCACCAACGACAAGTCATTGACAGGCCGGCACCAAGCGACCCCGAACGCATCCCTCGCCTCAACCAGTGATTTCGATATCGACCCCGCCGTAACAGCAGCTATGCAAGAGCTCGCAGACGACAATCCTTACATGGGATCGCCGGACGCGCCGGTCACCGTTATAGAGTTCGCAGACTTCCAATGCGGGTACTGCGGCCTGTTCTGGAAGGAGACCCTGCCGCACATCAAAGAACAATTCATCGACACCGGCATCGTCAAGTTCGTCTACCGAGACTTCGCCATCTACGCGCAGAAAGCGGCGGAAGCCGCGCAGTGCGCGCACGAGCAAGGAAAGTTCTGGGAGTACCACGACCTGCTCTTCGCGAACCAACAAGCGCAGGACGAGAACAGCCTAAAGAAGTACGCCGCTGACATCGGCCTCGACGTCACCGCGTTCGAGGAATGCTTGAGCAGCGGCAAGCACGCCGACGAGGTGCGGACCGACGGCCTCGCCGCGACCGAGAATGGCTTTGGCGGCACGCCCGGATTTATCATCAACGGCCAGAAGATTACGGGAGCGCTCCCATACCAGGACTTCCTCGGCAGTATCTGTGCCGCTGTGCCCACAGCAGAGCCGTGCACCGACATCGTGCAGTTCACCGTCACCGTGCTGAGCGACGAGGCGTGCACGGGTTGCGACGTTGCAGGCATCAAGGCCACGACAACAAGCCTGTTCCCAGGAGCGACCTACAAGGACGTCGACGCCTCAACAGAGGAAGGACAGGAACTGATAGAGCAGCACCAGCTCGAGTACGCGCCAGCATTCCTGTTCCCGCAGGACGTGGCCGAGACGATGACCTGGGAGAGCCAGCCGGAAATCCAAGGGCACTTCATCGCCATCGATGATGGTTACCGATTGAAGGACGCGTCGATAGGCGCTGCGTGGCCGCTGAACGAGGAAGCGCAGGAAGCGTACCGCAACCGGTTCGAGACCTATGCTGGCGAGAACCTCGACGTGCTCGGCGCCACCAGTGACAAGCCGCGATTGGACTACTTTGTCATGGCTTTCTGCCCCTACGGCAACCCCGCCGACGAGGCGGCCGCAGCCGTGCATGGCCTGCTCGGCGATGCCGTCGACATAGTACCACATTACATCATTGGCCTCCAGGACGGGCAGATGTCCTCCTTGCACGGCGTTGGGGAAGGCAACCAAGGCGTCCGCGAGCTCTGCGCGCTGGAAGAATACGGGTATGACGCGTTCTTCTCCTTCGTGGAAGCGACGAACGCGCAATGCGCTTCCGGGAATGTCGAGACGTGCTGGGAAGCCGCGGCTGCGGCTGGCGGCCTGACCGAGTCGCAGATAGCGGGCGTCAACGCCTGCTTTGACGATCGTTGGACCGACATCACGACCGCGCAATCAACCACGAACTACGCGTTGCGGACCATCAACCCGAGGAATCAGCATGAGCTCATACCACCGCTGAGCTCGCCGACATTCTTGATCAACGGCGAGGCCTACCTCGGCAGCAGGGACGCGGAGTCGCTCAAGCAAGCGCTCTGCGACGCGTTTGTGGGTGGTGAGGAACCATCTGCTTGCGGGACCACGTTGACCCAGGATGCCGCGGCCAGTTCCGGGAGCTGCTAAGAATGTTCTTGTTCCATATTTTTTTAAATCAGGCGTGGTTCCGAAACCCATGATCTGCGTCGTCGCACTCATCGTCTTCGCCGTCCTGGCAGTTTTCTCCGCTCGATACAAGCCGTTGGCGGGAGAGGCGTTCGACTGCGTCTTTCGCAGGGTGACCTTGCGCAGATGTCGTTCCGGCCTGGACAAGCAGCTGAAGAGCCAGATCACCGGCAGGGTCATGCGTCGCAATAAGAGGGTCGGCCGTTTTCTTTATCATCATTTCGAGGTGTTCAGCTGGTTGTTCCTCATCCTCCTCATCCTGTCCTTGGCGCAAGTCGGCGCCAGCGCATACAACCTCGTCGTGTACGGCAACTGCTACGGCTTGGACGACGAGGGATTCTGCGTCTTCGATCCCCTCGCGGTCGGTCATGAGAAGGTCTCGTTGTGCACTGACGGCGCGCAGGCGGTCGGTCATGAGTCTCTCGTCGCCCCTGATTATTCATTGCTCGCCGGCAATCCGCGGACGGGCAGCGCTACTGCTCGAGTGACCGTTATAGAGTTCGGCTGCTTCGGCTGCCCGAACACTGCCGAGCAGGCGCCCGCAGTGAAGGAGTTGGTCGAACACTTCGGACAGGACATCCAGTTCGTCTTCGTCGACTTGCCCTTGCTGCATCATGACTACGCGGCGGAGGCGTCCTTGGCGGCGCAGTGCGTGTACGAGCAGGACGCGATGGCGTATTGGCGCTACCATTTCCTGTTGTTCCGGCATCAAGAAGAGCTTTCCCCTGCTCATCTACGTGCGTGGGCAGGGCAACTAGGCATTGCCATGCTTGCTTTTGACCGGTGCGTGGCGAGTGACGAGGCGCAAGTGGCCGTCGACGGTGACGTGGCGCTTGCCCACGACGTCGGCATCTACGGTACCCCGACGTTCTTCATCGATGACGAGCCGGTCGTAGGTGTGAAGTCGTTCCGATTCTTGCGGGAAAAGGTTGCGCGGGCCTTGGCAGAAGCAAACAATTAAAAATCCTGTTTCTCTTCGTGCTTGCCATGAAGAAGGTGATGGTGTTCGGCTCGTTCGATATCGTGCATGACGGCCATCGGTCGTTGTTCAAGCAGGCGAAGCGCCACGGCGATTACTTGGTCGTGGTGGTCTCACGTGACGCGACGTATGCATCCTTGCGCGGCCACAAGCCGTTGCATGGCGAGCAGGAACGGCTGCGGAACGTGGCGGAAGAGCTATTGGTGGACGAGGCGGTGCTGGGCGATACGAAGGACGCGTATCGCGTGGTGCGCGAGCATCGTCCGCCTGTCATCTGTTTGGGCTATGACCAGCAAGCGTTCGTGGACCGGTTGCAGGAGAAGCTGCGGTCATGCAATTTGCGTTCTACGAAACTGGTGCGGTTGGAGCCGTTTCGTCCTGAGCGGTTCAAGAGTTCTTTGCTGAAGAAGTTGTGAAAAACTGGGCCCGCCCGGATTCGAACCGGGGACCCCTTCCACGTCAAGGAAGTGTCATAGCCGGACTAGACCACGGGCCCGTTGCGTGTCTGCGAACAAAACACTGCTTAAAAAACTTCTTATTTGTCGATGAGGTATTCGAGGATAGTGGCATACGCCGGCCTGGTGATGAACACGCCGATGCTCACGCCGAGCATGGTGGTCAACGCGAACCCTTTCAGCAATCCTGCGCCAGCGAACCATAGCGGCAGCATGGCCACCAGGGTCGTGAAGTACGCCGCCATGATGATGAAGAACGCGCGCTTGAGCTTTTCCTTCCAGCTAAGCACGACGGCCTTCTCCTTCTTCAATGTCTCGTCCGCGATGACGATCTGGTGGTCGACACCGGTGCCGACGGCGATGATGATGCCGGCGATTGCTGCCAGGTCGAGCCGCCAGCTGATCAGCGATGCCACGCCGAGGAGGATGATGACCTCGCTGAACATGGTGATAATCATGGGCAAGGAGACGCGCCACTCTCGGTACCTGATGAACACGACCAGGACGACGGCGACGATGGCCAATAACCCGACGACCATGATGTTCTTGAGGAATGCTTGGCCGAGGACGGGGCTAATCGCGTCGGTCTTGACGATGTTCAGCTTGACCGGCAGCCGGCCAGTGATGAGGATGGTCTGGAGCTGCTTCATGTTGTCCAGGGTGTTCTTGACCGCTTCTTGGTATGTGCTCCCTGCTCCTGATCCGGTGATGCTAATCTGCGTTGTGCTGCTGCCTTTGAGGTCGGCGGAGATGCGGAGCTGGTCGACGAGTTGGTCGTCAAGGTACAGGCTCAGGTTCTCTGAGAGGTAGCCTTCACCGACCCCGTCCATGATGACGTCCAGGTCCTCGGTCGCTGCTGCTTGCCGCGCCGCCGCTTCTGGCGACAGGGTGATGCTGAACATGAACGAGCAGAACCATGCGCCGCCGTTGTCCTGGCCGCATTGCTGGTTCGGGTGGAGTCCTGAGCAGTCGGGCGTCCGGCAGACGGAGGCGATGTCGTTGCCTCCCAGGAACACGGTCGCTTCTCCCACTTTCGCTTCGAACTTTCCTTGTTGCGCCAGCAGCGCGCGCACTTCGTCCTTGTTCACGCCCGCTATCTCCACGCTGATGAACAGGTTGCCTTCGAGGTCTTTCGTAGGTCTGACGACGATGTCGCTGACGCCGTACACGTTGAGCCGTTGCTTGATGTTGCTGACGACGATGTCGAGCTCTTGCTCGTTGACCTTCTCTTCGGGTTCGAGCAGCACGCGGGTACCTCCTTCGAGGTCTAATCCTTTCCTGATATTGTTGTTCGGCCGCGGGTACACGTTGAGCCCGATGTCCTCCGCGCCGGTGACTTCCCGCAGGACTTGTTGCTGCTCGACGGTGACGTTCACTGTCTCGTTGCGCGTCTCGTTGTACACTTCCTTGGTGACGAGCTCGGTCTCGTTCAGCCGGGTGACGTTATACGTTGGCTTGACCTCGAGGAAGTACGTCTTCTTGTTCGTCTTGATGATGAGCTGGTCCTCTGGTTCGAACGTGCTGATCACGTCGTGATACCTTGCTTCGTCGGTGATGGCGATGCTGTTGATGCTTTCTACGACTTCCCGTTTCGTGGGTTGGAGGTTGGGCTCCGGGTTCTCTATGCCTGCGAGTGCCGCCGAGCTGTTCCTGATGACGTTCCTGATCGCGACGCCTTCATCGTTGAACGTTGGGTGGATAGCGAGGAGCGAGAGGAGTAGCGCCGCGATGAGGACGATGATTTTCGTGTTCGTGAACACCTTCTTCGTTTTGCTCATGTTCTCCTCTCCTGTCGTTCGAGGTGCCATCGGAGGATGCCGGCGTTCTGCAGCCAGGTGTTGATCATGTCTGCGACGAGTCCGATGAGCAGGATGGTCATGATTTGGTTGATGATGGGCGATTCCGCGACGACCAGCGCGATGAGGATTGCGGCGAGCGTGGTGAAGTTCATGGTCAGCCCGGTCTTGGCCGCGTTGACGAGCCGGTCGTAGACCGTGCCTTTGGTGCGCTTGAGGATCCTGGTGGAGAGCAAGATGTCCGTGTCGACGGAGTACCCGATGAGCATGAGAAACGCGGCGATGCCGGCAGTGCTGATTTTCATGCCGATGAGGTTGGTGACGGCGAGGGTGACGACGATGTCGCTGAAGGCGGCGAGGATGACGGCTACTGACGGCACGCTGCGCTTGGCATAGATGATGATGAGCCCGATGCTGATGAGGACGGCGATGATGTTTAGTGCTGTGATGGGGCTGTACATGAAGAACCCGGCAACTGCTGTTGCAATCGCCGCGATCGCTTTTATCTTGGTGCCGGTGCCGAAGTAGAGGAAGACGACCATGCCCATGAACAGGAACGCGATGAACAATGCCTTGATCGTCTGCTGGAAGAACGTTGCTCCGAGGGATGAGCCGATGGTCTCGATTGAGTAGTCGTTCTTGCCGACGCCGGTGTGGTCTTGCACGGCGGCGAGGAACTCGTTGACTGTCGCTTCTTGTTCTGGGGTGATGTCCGCGCTGAGCGTCACCGCTATCTGGGTGCCTGCTTCCTCGAGGTTCCTGCTCTCGACGTCGTGGTCGGGGAACTGTCCGTTGAGGTGTTGTGCGAGCGCTTCGTTGTCGATCGTCGCTGAGGGGATGGTGACGTGAAGTCCTCCTTGGAGGCTGACTCCTCTGTTGATGATGTCGCCGGTGGTCGCGTAGTGCGCGCCGATGCTGATGATAGCGAGGATGAGGATGGTGAAGGGGATGAGGAGCAGTTGCTTGTAGTGCTTGTTGTAGAAGCCGCCTCGCTTGGTGGCTGGTTTTTCGGGTCGTGTGGGTGCTGCTCGCTCTTGCTCGGCTGTTTTTTTGAGAGGTGTGATTGGCTTCTTTTTCTTGATGCGTTCAGAGCGCCTCATGGCGTCACCCCTAGTGGTTGGCTGGGTTGCTCGTTTATTAATAAAGGTTTCGGGTTCTTCCGAGAAGTAGCAATATTTATAAATAGCGATTGTTCTTAGTGGGGATGAAAAAGGGTGAGTCTTTTGCCGTGCCGCCGAGCGCAGTCTTCCATAGAGTACTTGTTCATCGTCGTCTTAGCCTTGACGTTGATATTGCCGGCGAGTTTCTTGTTCTTTGACTTCTCCCGCACTTCCGAGGACTCCGTGATCGGTTCCCAGATCAATCGGGTAGGCAATGAGATATTGGATGCTGCTGAGCAAGTCTATGTGATCGGGAACAATTCTCGGGTCACGTTGGACTTGGTGTTTCCGGAATCTCTCGTGTCGTCCGTGATTTATGATGAGGTGGAGCTGGTCATATCGTATTACACGCAGGGAGGGTTGACCCAGGCGGTGTTCTTCAGCGACGTGCCGTTGATGAACGGATCCTCGATATGTGTGCCTAACTGCACGTTGCGTTTCGGTCCCGGGGTGAACAGCGTGATGATGACGTCGCGGGGTGATGGTGTATCAGTGGTCCGTTCTTGAGTAGGGGGCAGGCGAGCACGGAGTTCGTTATTTTAACGGCGTTCATGCTCGTGTTCTTCATCGGCGTCACGATAGGTATCCAGAACCAGTTGTTGTCCGTGCATCAGGAGCGGAATGAGGAGTTGGCCGCCCAGCTGGTCAGTGTAATCAATAATGAGGCGGTCTTGGCGAAGGAGGTCAACCCCGGGTATCGGCGGACGTTCTACTTGCCGGCGGTGGTTGACGGCACGAATTATTCGTTGTCATTGTCTGATGGGCTGGACGTGTTCGTGCGGTATCGCGGTGGGGACTACTTGTTCTTCTTGGACGCGAACGTGACGAACGTGACCCCGCTCGGTCCCGGCGAGAATATCATCGTGCATCCTTGAGATGAGCGAAACTTTTATATACACCTCTCTTCCTTTGTTTTTTGCATGATAAATGTTTTCCGTAGGTTTCTGCAGAAGTTCTTTAAGAACATGTTCAGTAAGAAGAAGCGGATCAAGTTCGGTTTGTACGGCCCGCCGAACGGTGGCAAGACGACCTTGGCGAACCGTATCTGCATGGATTGGTTGGGTGAAGAGATGGGTTCTGTCTCCAACATCGCTCATGAGACGAGGGAAATCCAGATCAAGGAAGAGGTCACGATCAAGAATAAGAAGGGGAACGAGCTCAGGTTCAACTTGGTGGATACTCCTGGTATCGCGACGAAGATTGATTATGAGGAGTTCCTCAAGGTGGGGATGAAGGAGCACCAGGCGAAGGATCGGGCCAAGGAGGCCACGAAGGGTGTCATCGACGCGATTAAGTGGTTGGATGACATGGACACGGTCATTGTCGTGCTGGACGCGACGAAGGATCCGTATTCGCAGGTGAACATCACGATCATTGGCAATCTCGAGGCGCGGAAGATTCCGGTCTTGGTTATCGCGAACAAGATTGATTTGAAGAAGGCTGATATCAAGAAGATCCAGGCGGCGTTCCCGCAGTATCACGTAATCGGTATCAGCGCGAAGTTCGGCAAGCACATCGACGAGTTTTACGAGGCGTTGTTCAAGCTGACAGGTTGAGGTGAGAAAGTGGATTCGTTGACATTGCAATTCGTTCCTTACGCGGAGATTGAGGGCTTGAGCTCTGTGAAGCGGATCCAGAAGTTGTTGAAGATTGTCAAGCATAACAAGATTATCTTATTGGAGGGCCGGTTGCGGAGCCATGAGGAGGCCGAGCTGATCAGGAGGACGATGGAGGAGATTGACGAGAAGTTCAAGGGTATTGAATTATCGGTGGTTAATCCTGAGAGCGTTGACACCGATTTTTTCAGGAAGTTGCGGGTGTTGTTCGTGAACATGTTGTTGGGTAACAGGAGTGGTTTCACGATTATCGGTCCGGCGACAATTATCAAGGAGATCAAGCAGGATCCTGGCAAGATACAGTTGTTCATGCAGGACTTACAGAAGAAGGTGCGTTCGAGAAGGAAGCGGTAGGTGGTTGGTATTCCTCATCAATGCGTGAAATGCGGGAAGTTCTATGATGACGGCGCCTCTGAGATTTTGAAGGGGTGTACGTGCGGGGGCAAGCTGTTCTTCTATGTAAGGAAGGAGAAGCTCGAGGATGCGCGGAAGGAGGTCGAGCGCCTGAAGTTGACGAAGAAGCAGAAGGAGCAGATAGAAAGCGACGTTTTCGACATTATTGGCCATCGTGATGATGACGACCACCCAGTCATCCTTGACCTGGAGAGTATTAAGGTGTTGAAGCCTGGCCAGTACGAGCTGGACTTGGTGAACTTGTTCAAGAAGAAGCAGCCGCTCATTTACAAGCTGGAGGACGGCAAGTACATGATTGACTTGGCCGAGTCGTTCAAGAAGATGAAGGAAAGGGAAGAATGATTCTTTTTGATGTCCATGCGCACATGGATTTTCCTGTGTTTGCTGATGATCTTGACGTCGTGCTGTGTGACTGCGGGGAAGAGGGGGTCACGGTCATTGTCGCTAATGGGGTGAATCCCGAGTCAAATAGGAAGACGGTCGCGTTGGCGAAGAAGTATTCGTTAATCAAGCCTGCTCTTGGGTATTATCCGACGCATGTCTGGGAGGATGGGTTAGAAGCGGTGCGGAAGGAGTTGTTCTGGATTGAGCGGCAACGGCCGGTGGCGTTGGGCGAGATTGGTTTGGATTACAAGGAGTGCGAGACTGAAAGTCAGAAAGAGATGCAGAGGATTATATTCAAGGAGTTCATTGCTTTGGGGAAACGGCTGCGAGTTCCTTTGATCATTCATTCGCGGAAAGCCGAGGCTGATGTGTTGGCTATCCTTGAGGAGGAGGAAGCTGAGAAGGTAATTTTGCATTGTTTCATGGGCAAGAAGAAACTGGTGGAGCGAGCCCGTGACCTTGGGTACAGTTTTAGTATCCCTGTTTCTGTGACCAAGCTTGATCAGTTGCAGTGGTTGGTGCGGCATGTACCATTGAGGCAATTGTTGACTGAGACCGATGCTCCTTATCTGGGTCCTGTGCGTGGTGAGCGGAACACGCCTGCGAACGTGCGCCGAAGTGTAGAGAGGATTGCTTCGTTGGTGGAGATGACGGTCGAGGACGTGGCGAACCAGTTGTTCATGAATTATCAGCGGCTGTTCTAGGAAACGATAGTTTTTTATTCTTCTGCTTCCATTTTTTTCTTTCTATGGAGATCAAGATTGATACGGAAAAGGATTCCAAGGAGCATATCAGGCACATGATAGAGTTCTTGCAACGGTTCGTCGGCTTGCAAGCTTCGTCTGAGCGTGCTGACCCCTTGCCGACCCCGCAGGAGGGAATGTTCAACTTGTTCGATAATGATGACTCGCGACCAGCGTCCTCTGAGGAATCTGATGAGCCACGGCCTGAGCAGCACGTCCACTTGGAGCAGTACTAGATACGTTTTTAAACTTCGTCCTCTTTTGCTTATGCCATGAAGCGTTTCGAATATTTTGAGCACACCGCGGACACGCTTTTCAGGGCGTATGGTAAGGATTTTGAGGAGGCGCTGGGCAATGTTATCCTCGCGGTGTATAATGTCATCGTGGATACAGAGCAGGTGCGGGCAGAGGTTGAGCGCTCGTTCACGGTTAAGGCAGGGAAGCAAGAGGCGTTGGTGTATGATCTCGTCGAGGAGTTGTTGTATTTGCTTGATACGGAGGGCTTCCTCTGCCATAATGTGAAGCGGTGTTCTTTTTCTGGGAGGCCTGGTGCTTGGAAGGCCGGCGTGGTACTGGTTGGTGATGTTCGTGCTGAGCGGTACGACGTGTCCGGCCAGGTCAAGGCGCCGACGTACAACCAGATGTTGATTGGTGAGTGGGACGGCAAGGTCTTTATACAGGCAGTGCTGGACCTGTAGGCATGGCTGAGCAGGATGCCGGCGTGGTGAAGAAGCCTTGGTTCGAGGAGGAGGTGGATGGTGGGGGGTTGCCGGACAAGGTTCTTGACGTGTTTGGTGAGGAGAAAGTCGATGATGTTTTGCGGCACGATCACGATATCAGGATGTACTCCTTGATGAGGGATGTCGACATGTACTTGCGCGTTGGTGACTTCAAGGGCGAGAGGTAGGCGTACAGGAAGCTGCTGAAGAAGTTCTATGGCTTGTCATTGCTGCAGAAGAAGCATTATTATGACGAGGTGAACAAGCTGTACAAGGAGATAACGAATTTTCACTCGTTCTGGCGCAAGGTGTGGCGCTCGTTCAGGAAGTAGGGGGGACCGGGCGAAAAAGTAAACATATTTAAATTCTTTCATGTTCTGGCTTTGCATGGATATCAAGAAGCTGAACGCGTACTCGTATGAGGTGCCTAGATCGGGTGATATGCGGGTGCCGGTCAAGATTTTCGCTTCTGCACCGTTGCTGGAGAAGATGCAGGCCGATAATTGCGTGCAGCAGGGTGTGAACGTCGCGACCTCGCTGCCGGGTATTTGCGGCGCTTCGTTGATGATGCCGGACGCGCATCAGGGCTACGGTTTCAGTATCGGCGGCGTCGCGGCGATTGATTGCGAAAAGGGGTGTATCAGCCCTGGCGGCATCGGTTTCGACATCAATTGCGGCGTTCGGCTGTTGGCGACGTCGTTGACCGTGGATGATGTCCGTCCTCGTATCAGGGAGGTGTTGGACGTCTTGTTCAAGCGGGTGCCTCCTGGGGTCGGCGGCCAGTCATTGTTCCGGCTTGATGACGCGCAGCTGCATGCGGTCTTGCGTTCGGGCGCTTCGTGGTGCGTGGATAACAGCTATGGGGTACAAGGAGATTTGGATCATTGCGAGGAGGACGGCTCGTTGGAGGGGTTGGCGAAGCTGGAGAAGGTTTCTCCTCGTGCCAAGGCTCGTGGTCGCAAGCAGCTGGGCACGTTGGGTGCTGGGAATCATTTCTTAGAAGTGCAGGTTGTTGACGAGATTATTGATCCAAAGGTTGCGGCAGTTTTTGGTATTAAGGAAAAAGGACAGATTGTAATCATGATCCATTGCGGCTCTCGTGGTTTAGGCCATCAAGTATGCAGTGATTATCTGCGTCGCATGGAAAACACGTTTCCTGAGATTATGGCATCGTTGCCAGAGAAAGATTTAATCTATGCGCCTGCGCAGAGCGATTTGGCAAAGGATTACTTCGGCGCGATGTGCGCTGCTGCGAACTTTGCGTGGGCGAACCGTCACATGATCGGCCACCAGGTGCGTGAAGGGCTCAGGGAATTGTTTGGTGAAAAAACTGAGGTCAAGACTGTGTATGATGTCGCGCACAACATCGCGAAGCTGGAGGAGCACGTCATCGATGGCGAGAAGCGGAAGGTGTGGGTGCATCGCAAGGGCGCTACTCGTGCGTTCCCGCCAGGTCACCCCGCGGTGCCGAAGGATTACCAAAAGGTCGGGCAGCCCATCCTGATTCCTGGCAGTATGGGTACTTCTTCGTACGTGCTTGTCGGTACAGAGAAAGCGATGCAAGAAAGCTTTGGCAGTACTGCGCATGGTGCTGGTCGATTGATGTCGCGGAAACAGGCGAATGCCACTTGGCGTGGCGAGGATTTGAAAAAAGAATTAGAAGAAAAAAAGATTTATGTCAAAGCTGCTTCTTGGCGGGGCGTTTCTGAAGAAGCTCCTGGTGCGTACAAGGACGTGTCTGAAGTCGTGAAGGTCTCGCATGACGCCGGTATTGGCAACTTGGTTGCGAAGGTTGTTCCTTTGGGTGTCGTGAAAGGATAGAAACTCTTATAAATAATGTGTTGTAGTGTTGTGCTGTGGGAACTGCTACGAACCAACCGACCCCTTTGCTTGTGTCACAACATTGGTTGCTAACGCTGTTGTTGAGTGTCTTCTCCCTTGGGATTTATATTCCTATTTGGCTCAAGTGATTTAATGCGCAATTGAAAGAAGAAAAGTTGTCTCAAGGCCTTATCACGGCATTGTTTATTTTCATTATAGGATCTGTGGGTTTAGAACTGCTGAAGAGTATTTTGTTGCATGCAAAAGCATCGTTGCTGGTGATTGGTGGTGTTTCTTTAATGAGTTCACTTGTTGGCTTTGTTGGTGCTGTTTTGGCAATTGTTGCGGCTTTCTTGGCCAGGTCCTTGTTGATGAGGCTGTATAATGATACGTGTAATGGTCTAGGAACGTTCTTGTTCAATATTTTCTTCTTGCAGATTAGAATTAATACATTAAATAAACGGAAAGGTATTGCGTGGAAATTTACTGGTACTGATTGGAAATTACTAGGGATTTTTGTCGTGGTCTTTGTTGTTTATCTAGTGGTGGTATTAACCGCTCCTGTGCCTGTGATTCCTGACTATATTATTTAGTGCGTTTGAGTCAGGGATGAAAACCTTGTTTTCTTAGGTTTTCTAACGGTAGAAATAGTGGTTGCGGGAGTTCGTCCCATCCGAACCATCCTATGTCGGTGCATTTGTGCGGTTCGCCGATGCGTGGCTTTCCTTTGTGCTTGCCCGCTTTGACGAAGAGCGTGACGTAGTGCAAGTCCCTTGAGAAGACGTCGTTCGTGGCAGCGACGAACGTGACGTCGTTGATGTCGAGACAGACTTCTTCCTTGGTCTCTCTTTTTGCGCAGTCCTCCCACGTCTCTCCAGCTTCTAGCTTGCCACCTGGGAGTGACCATGTTCCTTCTCCGTGGCTGCCTCGACGCCGTTGGAGCAGCAGTTTCCCTTGTTCATCCATGATGAACACGCCGATGCCGATATGCGGCCGTTTACAAGTCAATGATTTTTCCTTCTGCGCCAACGTTGATCACCCATGTCTTCCCGATTTTTTCTTCTATGCCTGCTGCTTCATGTAAATGAGAACAAAAAAGTATGTCTGGCTGGAATGCTTTGACGGCTTTCGACACGCCGACGCTTCCCCAGTTCTGCACGCTCAGGTTCGCCATGGCCGAGTATTTTGGGTGGACGTGCGTGACCATGATTTTCTTCTCCAGGTAATTGATTTTGTCGTGGCCTTGCTTGAGCGTGTCGAATATCTCTTCTTCTGTGAGTCCATGGACGCCCACGTTCGCCGAGCCACAGCCGAAGATGCCGACGTCCTCATACTTGACCGAGTAGCCGTGCAAATGTTTTGCATCATTCATCGTTGCGAGGAACTCCGCCGCCGCGATGCTCTCGTGGTTCCCGCTGATCAACAACACTTTCTTCTGCTTGTCGGTGAACGGCTTGACGATGTTCTCTGAAGAATCGTCCTCTATGAGGTCGCCGCACAGGATGACGAGGTCGACGTGCTCTTTCTCCGCCTTGTCCGCAAGCTTCTCGACGAGCGTCTTGTCACCGTGGAAATCCGCAGCTCCGAGGATTCTCATAGGCCTCACCTCTTCTTGAATTCCACCTTGCCCTTGTCGAGGAAGACGAGCGTTGAGGGGTTGCTCTTGAGCGGTCCTTCGTAGACGCAGTACGCTGCTCCCGCTTTCATTCGGGGGTGCAGGTCTTCGAGCGAGGTCATGAAGTCGCCGCCGGTCGGGTTCGCGCTGGTGGTGACTAGCGGGACGCCCATGTGGGTGACGAACTCGCTGAACCAGTGGTTAGGAATCCTGACGGAGATGGTGTCGAGCCCTTGCATCACGTTCGGCGCGACCGCTCCTTTGTTCTTGAGCTTGAGGACGAGGGAGATAGCTTTTTCTTCGCCGTCGATGTCGACGCGTTCTCCGAGCTTTTCCACCCACTCTTCTGCGTACGGCGTGACGTCGCAGTGCTCGTACACCCATTCCTTGCTCGGCGCGATGATGCTGAACGGTTGGAGCGTGCTGTTCTTGAGCTCGCGTACTTTCTGGACGAGTTCCTTGTTCGTGGCGTCACACCCGACGCCGTAGATGCTGTCCGTCGGGTAGATGAACACGTTGTTCTTGAGCTCCTTGGTTAAGGTGTGCTTCTGCTGCTTGAACTCGTCCTTGTTGATGACCCGCATACGGTGTTGCGGAAGAACGATTAATTTAAAAAATTACTGGTTATTTTTTATATGTTGCTCGTGAGCACGTTGTGCAACGACTGCTTCCTCGTCGCCTGCTGCCAGCTATGGAGATCGAGCAGCGCGACCCTTTTCTGGTAGTCCTCCCACTCCACGTATTCTCTTTTGCGGAACATTACGCGCACCCCCTGATGAAGGTCTCGACGTCATTGACGTCCTCTTCGAAGATGAGCTCTTGCTCTGCCATGACTTGCGCCACTTGCTCGGCGTAGTAGTCATAGCGTCCCTCAGGGTCCTGTATCCTCATGTGACCACCTCCAGGCACCCGCTGAACTGCCGGTCGAAGCTGTTGAGCCGTTGCGTAACTGCTTTTACTTGTTGGAAGGTTATGTGTTCGATGTGTTTGGTGTCGTTGTGCATGCGTATCACCTCGGTCGCGTTATGGATGGGAACGGTTTTTATAGTCGGCGCCAGTGGTTGACCAGTGGGTGTGCGAATTCTTTGAGGAGAAGGCTTGTGCTGAGGGGTGTTGTATGAAATTGCTTATTTCGTCGGTTTCAGGTAGTGCAAATAATTGTCCTGTGGTCTCAGAAATCAGTGAGCTTCTTGTTCACGATCGTCGTGTTCCCTTCGGTGCCGCCCGCTATCTTCTCGACGTCGATGAACTTGCCCTCTTCCAGTTTCTTGATCTTCCGCTGGAACGTCTTGTAGCTGGCGGCGCCTCCTTTCTTCTGGTAGTGCTTGAACAAGTCACCTATTTTTGAACCGGAGTGTTCCTTGATAGCTTTGAGGATGAGCTGCTCGTCCGCTTCGAGCTCTGCTGAGTTCTTGATTGTGAAGTCATCAAGTTTTTTTATGGCTGCGGCGACATGATCCTGCTCGATCTTCTTCTTGCTGGTCTCTTCTGCTTGCAGCGCGGCTTCTCGCATCAGGAACAATCCGCTTCTGATGTCTTTGAAGTCAGCGGTCTTCTTGACGACGAGGTCGTACGCTCTCGCTTCCCACACGCCTGGCGGGAAGGCGTAGTCTCTCCGCTCTTGCATGATGCTTTTGGTCTCCGCGGGGTTGTAGTGCTTGAACTCCACCATTTCCGGGGTCATCCGGCTCTTGATGCGCTCGTCCATCTCTACGAGCCAGCTGCGGTAGTTCGTGATGAGGAAGATGGATTTGTGGAAGATTTCTTCTAGCACGAAGTAGAGGAAGTCGAAATCTTCCGCCTTGTCGATCTCGTCGAAGACGAAGACGGCCGCTCCCTTGTTGATGATGCGTTGCGCCACGTCGAACAGCTCAGTGGTCTTCTTGTTCTGGGTGAACTTGTAGCCGAGTTGGTCGCACAGCTCGAGCATGACCTTGTACGTGCTGTTCTTCTGCCAGCAGTTGATGTATAATGGGTGGATGTCATCGGTCTCTTCTTCGAGTTCTCTCAGCACGAACTTCGCTGCCGCGGTCTTGCCGATGCCGGGCGCGCCGTGGATGAGCAGGTTGCGGCCCGAGCGTTTCTGGAAGAGCGGTTTGATGCACGTGGCGAGGTATCGTTGCTCTTTCTCTCGGTACGGCAACAATTTTGGTAGGAATTCATAGTCTAACGCGTCCTCGTTCTTGATCAGGCTTTCGTCACTTTTGAGGACGTCGTCGAATAGTCCCATGCGTTGTTGGATGTGACGGTTTTTTATAAGGTTTGTGTCGTGCTCTTGGAGCATTTACGGGAAAGTATTTTAAGGGTGGCTGCTTCTGTGTCTGGTATGGAGTACCAGAAGCTTGCGTCCTTGTATGCTTCGTTGGAAGCGACGTCGAAGCGGTTGCGGAAGACGAAGCTGTTGGCTGATTTCTTGAGCGGGGTGCCTGCTGCCGAGTTGGGACGGGTCCTCCTGCTCTTGCAGGGTCGGGTCTTTCCGTTGTGGGATAAGCGCGTGCTGGGGTTGTCTGAGAAGTTGTTGGTCAAGGCGATTAGTGCTGCTTCCGGCGCGTCCGGCCAGTGGGTGATGGATGCGTGGCGGGAGCAGGGCGATATCGGCGAGGTGGCGGAGTCCTTGGTAGGGAAGAAATCACAGGCGACGTTGTTGCATGAAGAGTTGACGGTGAAGCAGGTGTTCGAGAACTTGCAGAAGGTGGCTGCTGTTGCGGGCAAGGGCGCCATGGATGCCAAGGTGAAGTTGGTGGCGCAGTTGTTGTCTTCTGCCAAGGGGGTGGAGGCTCGTTACGTGGTGCGCTCAGTGA
>WJKR01000029.1 GCA_014729015.1 Candidatus Woesearchaeota archaeon
GCCTTGGACGAGGCAGGTTTCAACAGGACTGCCGAGCCCGTCGAGGATGCTGAGGAGTGGGCGTCTGACAATCAGGATAACGTCTCGGAGAATGATACTGTTGCGTTGGGCGCGGCGTTCTTTGTCCTGAAGCACAATGCGAGGCCGTTGCTCGTGTCCGAGCCGAAGGTCATCGTCGTGGATCGGCCGCAGACGACTGTCGAGCTGTACAACCCGACGACGTTCGACCTCGATGACTTGACGTATGAGTTCTCTGAGGAGATCGCTGATGAGTTGACCATCGAGACGAAGGAGGAGATTGGTGCGTATTCGTACCGTCGGCTCAAGCTGACCCGTTTGTCCGCTACTTTGAAGTCAGGTTTTGGTTTCCTCACCGTCGCTAACCTTGATGATCCTGTCGCTTGCATCCCGGTGGTGATTACGGATACGCCGTTGCTGAATGTCACGCTTCCCGAGACGTTGACGGTGTTCGGCCGCAATGGCGAGCTACGCGGGTCTGCCGTCTCGACTGATCACACGTTCTTGTGCAGGGTGTCGTGGACGAGCGACGAGCTCTCCACGCCGGGCAAGGTCAGAATCAAGGGGAAGAGTTTTTCTATTCCTATCACTTTTGCTCAGGCGTTGACCAAGGAGGATTCGTACACTGGTGAGTTGTCGTGCGCCGCTGCCGGGAAGACGATAACGGTGCCGATAGCGGTGTACGTGGACCGGTATGCCGCGTTGCCTTTGTCCGTGGAGCCGTCCGATGTCGTGGTGAACTATACGGATCGGGATGTCGTGTTCTTGTTGCGTAACAATCTCGACCGTGACTTGAGCGTCGGCGTGTCCTTGGACCGGTATGGTTCTTATTTCGGCTTCCGCAATGCCGTGTCGTTGAGCCCGAATGAGGTGTTGAATTACACGTTGACGAATAATCTTCCTCGTGACTTGAACTTGACGAGCACGGTGCTCGTGCAGTTTGAGGTGTTTGATCGTACTGAGGTTGCCTCGATGCTGATTGACGTGCGGGCTGAGGTGGTGCGGCCGAAGAGATTGTTCGTGTCGCTCTTGCCGTTGCTCGTCGTGCTCGTCTTCTTGGGTGTTGTCGGCTATTTCGGCTGGAAGTTCCGGGATGTCGTCTTTGCTGAGCTGAATAAGTTGAATTTCTGGAAGGTGAAGGTGCAGAAGAAGCAGGAGAGTAAGCGTATCGAGACGTTGAAGGAGTCTGAGCAGTACCAGGCTATCACGAACATGTTCAATATCATGAAGTTCCAGAACAAGGATGATAAGGAGATTGCGCAGCGGTTGTTGGCGAGTTTTTCTCGTGATGATATTCGGGCGGCGCTTGATCGGGCGGGTTTGGCGTTGCCGGTGCTGGATGAGGAGGAGCCTGAGAAGGCCTGAACCGTTCTTTTTTAAATGTTCTTTGCGGTGAATAGAAAACTATTTAAATACGTAGCTCTCTTAGTATACAATAAGCCATATTGGTGGTGTATTTTGTTCAACGTGGTCTTGCGCAACACACACAAAAAAGGAATCCATGGACTCAGCGTCCTCCTCCTCTTCATAGCCACGCTCCTCCTCGCCGTCATCGGCTCAGGACTCGTGCTAACGAACGCAAACAAGCTCGCCCAAGAAGGCACCATGGCCTACCACGAAGGCCACAACAACTACAAGGCGTTCCACGTCATCGAAGTCGCAGGCTACGACGGCAAGGAACAGATACTCACCTCGCTCACCATCGACGTCAAACTCGTCGGCGACTCCACGCCGATGGACATGCACCACCTCTCCGTCAGCGTCGGCGAAGAGGACGAACGCACCATCCTCAGATACCGTGGCGACGACGCGCCCATCGTCAACAACCACTCAGGCTACAAGACCTGGACCGTCCAAGAATTCGGTGAGCTCAACTACACGGTCGTCAATCTCGACCTCGCCGCAAACCCCATCAGGAACGACGTCGCCTCAATCCTCCCCTACGACGTCGATGGCGACGGCGACGCGAACGACCGGCTCTGGACCTGTGACGGCGCAGGCGTCAGTCCTTGCGACCTCTACGACGGTACCCACGTCGCGCTGCAACTCACCAGCACGGCACAGCTCTTCTACGCAGAGCTCAGGAACCAGAACGGCACGCTCGCAGACATCTCGACAACACCAGAAGACCTTGACGTCATCCAAGCAGCGTTCACCGGCGACTGGGGATCCCTCACCGTCACCGGAACCGTCGCGTTCCCCTACCAGATCGACAATGGCTGCCAAGCGACGTATTACGGGAACGGCGAACTCATCGAAGCAGACCTGGACGACGATGGCGCGAATGACTACATGTCCATCAACGACACCAATGTCTTCTTCAGCCTCAGCAACGAGAGCGACTACCTCGTCTTCCCCCTCGGCACCGACCTCGACGTGCCCGGACCGATCGACACGACCATCATGGTCACGAACGGCGAACGCTATGGCACGCTGCGCATCCAAGGCAACACGACCCAAGCAGGAACCATCGATGAAGACGTGACGGTAGAACTCACGCCGTACCACGACGCGGGTGGGTACTACGTCGCAGAACACCTCATTCGGGCGAGGAACTCGCGCAACGGCTACCTCATACCAGGTGACGTCGTGCGCTTCTACGTCGAGGCATACGACAACATCACCACTGATGAGGTCATCGACATCAACTTCTATTATCGTAATCTCGACACGGTGAACAAGCGCGTGTACGCAGGCAACACCTTCCCGAACAAGGAGAAGGTGATCATGTTCCCCAATCCCTGACAACGGGAAGAAACATTCTTTTCGAAAAACAAAATAAATTGTTATCCCTCGTCAGAAAAAACGTCGCATACCCACTCGACAAAGAGTAAATTTTCCGGCGAAAGATTTAAATACTACTGAGGAGAAGATGAGGGTATTCATGGCTTTTCGCGGTACTCGAGGTATCATGGGTATAGGGACGTTGATAATCTTCATCGCGACCATCCTTGTCGCAGCAGTAGCTGCGGCCGTACTCATCTCCACCTCTAACGTACTGCAACAACGTTCATTGCTGGTCGGCCAAGAAGCGAGGAAGGCGATCACTGACGCTGTAGAAGTGGTGAGCATCCTCGCGGCCAGCGACTATCAGACAGAGACCTTCAACAACTTCGAAGTCCTGGTACGTTTGTCGCCGGGCAGCGACCCTTTGCAGATGAGGAACTTCAACCTCCAATACATCTCGCCGACCTATGACCAGGCCGCGGTGCTCCTCTATGACGATAACGAGACGGAGATGCAGGTAGGCAGCATCAACCTGACGGAGAACACCACGCTGTTTGACCTGGACGGCGACGGCATCGACGACTGGGTCATTTTGGTGAAGAATGTGAGTGGCACGACCAATGAAGGTGTCCGCTTCTGGCTGACGAGCCTTGGCCTGAACGGCAACTGGTCGGACGACATCAGCATCGGCAGGGACATCTCTAGTGCAAGCGGCGCCAACGTCACCTTCAACCTCGACGAGACGGCGATCACCTATGATGAGGACATCTACGGCTACATCTCCATCACCGGCGCGACCGACACCGATGACGTGCTCATACCGAGCATGAACATCACGGTGGAGGAGATACCGGAAGAGTGCGACTTCGACCTGCTGCCGCCGGAGACGCACTACTGCTACAATATCATGAACGGCAATGATGACTACGTGCTCGGCAACGGCGAACGGTTCAAGATATATTATAAGGTGAAGACAGAGAACTTGGTCGGGCTCGGCGAGGACTTCATGTTCATCTTCACCACGGAGAAAGGGCGCATCTCAGAGGCCCGGGCGCGGACGCCCGACGTTATCATCAGCACCAAGACCAAGCTCTGGCCGCTCGGATAGGATTCTTCGCGAGCAAAAAGTTTATATAGCTGCATCTTTCAAGACCACGCTATAAAAGAGGGGAGTCACCATCGCACTATTCGGCAAGAACAGCAATTCTTCTGGGCAGAACGCAGATATCGACGTGCTCAAGAAGCGCTTCAATCAGCTCCAACAGGGCCAGCAGTCGCAGCAAGAATCGTCGCCTGCGCAGCAGCCGGCGCGACCTGTACCCCCGACGCAGCCGCAGCAGCCTCCTCAACAGCAGTCGTCGCCTGCGCAGCCAGCCGAGCAAGGAGCGAGCAAAGAAGGCAAGTCGCCGCTCGACGCCCTCCAGAAAGGGGAACAGCAGCCTTCGGTGAACATTGTCGAAGTCGAGGGAGAACAGGGCGCGGTCG
Organism: Candidatus Woesearchaeota archaeon; assembly: GCA_014729015.1. GTDB lineage: Archaea > Nanobdellota > Nanobdellia > Woesearchaeales > WJKR01 > WJKR01. Next base: position 4,231 of record WJKR01000029.1, read on the forward strand.
TCAACCAATCGATGGTGCGGCCAGGAACGCAGCCGCAAGACGAGCAGCCGGAAGCGCTCCCCACCGATCAAGGCCAGCAGGCCGAGGACCAGACAGCGGTCGAGGAGAGCCTGGAAGAGCTCAAGGAAGAGTACGACGATACCAAGCTCAGTAGCATCATCATCGAGCAGGTCAAGGAGCTCATCGAGATAGACACGAACCTCAATAACAAGATAGAGGATATCAGGGTTGACCTCAAGAAGGAGGTCGAGGAGCGGGAGCGCCTCAAGAAGCAGATCGATGAGCATTACCGGGAGCTCAAGGAGCTGGAGAAGAGCATTGACAAGTTCATCGCGTTGTATGAGCTCGTCACCAACCAGTTCAACCCGTTCGTGAAGCAGGGAGACTCGGAGTCGAAGAAGAAGATGCAGGAGCTCATGTCCGACTTGCACCAGCAACAGCAGGACCTCCATCATGACGCTCCCAGCGCCCACGATACCGACTTCCATTTCGTCACGAAATCAGGCGCTCGCATCAAGAGCGTCCCTGAGCTCGTGCAGTTCCTCGAGACCATGAGTGATGAGGAATTCAATCATCATGTCACGCAGGACAAGAACGACTTCGCCAGCTGGATCAGCCAAGCGCTCAGGAACCAGCCGTTGGCTGATTACATCGCGCCGTTGAAGAAGAAGCAGGATGTCATCGCGGCGCTCCAGGCATCCGTGAGGGCGGCGCAGAAATCACCGCAGCGGCCCCAGACGAATAACACATAAATACTTCCTCTTTCTCATACTCTTCCATGCGGTCGCGACCCATCCTGGCATTCTTCTGTCTGCAGACGAGGCCTGACTGGCGAAAGGCTTTCCTCATGATAGTGTATTTTATCTTGCTTGGCGTGGTCAACCTTCTTGTGAATGCTGATTGGCCTTTCTTTGTCCTCGCTTGGCCGTTGTACCTCTTCCCTCGTCTTCCTTTCGTGGCGGCCGTGCTGCAGGTCGTCTTTGTCTATATCGTCGCCTCGGTCGCCGCCGTCTTCTTCTGGGAGAAATTGGTGGGAGAATCCGGGTCGGCGTCAGAGGTCACTTCGCGCGGAACAGCGTCTTCTTCTCGAAGGGAGGCTCCTTCAGCACGTGCGACAACGCCTTCGTCATCGGCGAGTCGAAATTCGAGAGTAAGAGGCTGATTTCATCCACGGGCATCTTCAGCTTGAGGGAGAGCTCTTCCGCGCTCCACCATTTCTTCTTGTTGTCTTGCATGGTCTTGATGATGGTATTTGTCTTGTGCGAGTTGATCCAGAGGCCTTGGAAGAATTTCTGGATGCCGATCTTGGACTTCGGGTTCTTGGTTACGCAGAGCACGTTCGGGGTGAGGACTTTCTGCTTGTTTCCTTTGTAGATCATCTTTGTGGTGATGAGTCCTGCTTGTTCCAGCCGTTCCACCGCTGCGTGTAGGGTCGATGGGGAGTGCCCGATGCGTGTTTGGATGTCGGGCAGGCGTTGTACGCCTTCCGAGAGCAGGATGAGGATGTTCTTGAGGATGGGTTGGGTCCATGCTTCTTCGACGTTGTTCTTGACCTCTGGTGGGAGTTCTCGTGGGCTGATGTCGAGGATGAGCCCTTTTTTCTCGTCGTAATAGACGCAGATGTCCATGTGGTGTCTGGGCAGTCCTGTTATTTAAGTTTTTGGCTTTTTCGGCATTACCGAAAAAATAGAAAGCTTTATATATAACTGAATACCAAATCAGCATACGGAAATGTTATTCCAGTATAGGAAAATAGGTAATTAGGTGTGTGCATGGGATTCGGCAACGTCGCAACGACCATCATCCTCTTCATCGCCGTCATGCTCCTCGCAACAGGCGTCATCATCACCATCAACAACCATGTGCAGCAATCGCAAGACAGCATGAAAATACAAGCAGACGCCCTCAACAACCAAATAAAGACCAGTATCCTCATCACTGAGGTCAACTACACTAGCGGCAACCTCGTTCTTTACATCACCAACGACGGCAAGACGACACTCAAGACCAGCAAGGTCGACGTCTTCGTCGACGCCGACTTCATCCCCCGCAACACCACGGGACGCAACATCACCATCGAACCGAGCACGGACACGACCAACCCAGGACTCTGGGACCCTGACGAAGTGCTCAAGATAAACGTGACCAAAACGCTCGACGCAGGCCAGCACCGCGTCGCCGTCACGACACAATACGGCAATAAGGACGAAGAACTCTTCTCCACATGAGGTGAGAAACGATTGGCAGAAGACACGCACATGGGCGAGAAATACCTCAACATAACCCTTGAACGCGACGAGCTCTCCAGGAACCTCGGCGGCGGCATCCCCCGCAACAGCCTCATACTCCTCGAAGGAGAAGACGGTTCAGGGAAGAGCATCATCGCCCAACGGCTCGTCTACGCAATGGTAGAACATCGGACGACCGTCACCTACATCTCCACGGAGCTCAACACCATGACCTTCGTCGAGCAGATGGACAGCATGGACTACGACATCAAGAAAGCACTCCTCAACGGCGACCTCCTCTTCATCCCCATGTTCCCGCTCCTCGGCTACACCTCCCTGGACCCGGACTTCTTCAACAACCTCCTCGACAACAAGGAGCTCTTCAGGAGCGAAGTCATCGTCTTCGACACGCTCAGCTTCCTCCTCGTCCACAAAACCATGAACCACAAGCAAGCGTTCAATGTCATCAACCTCCTCAAGCGATTCACCGCCCTCGGCAAGACCATCATCTTCTGCGTCGACGACAAGCACCTCAACGAGACGTTCCTCACCCTGCTCAGAGGCGTCTGCGACATCTACATGACCGTCGCGGTCAAGAGCTTCGCTGGGCAGAGCGTCAGGGTCATCAGCACGCACCGGTTCAAAAGGCCGGAAGCATCCTTCATCACCAACATCCCCTTCAAGATAGAACCAGGGAAGGGACTTACTATCGAGATAGCATCATTCGAATAAACAAACATGTCCACGACAAGAGAGGACGCCTATGGGACGAGCAGGGAAGATAACTAAGCACCAAGAGACCATGGAACTCGCCATGGCGCACTACCCCCACTTCCGGCGCTACATCGACGAGTTCATCAAGCACGCACCGACCCCGAAGTATTTCACGAAGCTGGAATACAGCATGAAGGGAGAGGAGTACACTAACCTGATCTATCCCGTAGGCGAACCTCTCTTTGTCCACATCTACAAGCCGGAAGGAGAACCCACCAAGTACATCGTCATCGAGCCGCAGATGGACGAAGAGACCAAGAAGGTCAATGACACCATCCTCGACAGGATGGTCGAGATAGCCCACCGCTTGCCCGTACCGGACAAGACTGAAGACATCACGCCCGTCCTCGTCAAAATACTCAACGAAGTCGTCATCATAGGAACCTACCAATCAGGTAACATCCTCAAGGCGAGGATGTCTAACAAGGTGCTCCTCAACCAAGAACAATATGACATCGTCAAGTACTATCTGCTCCGCAACCGCGTCGGGTACAGCAAGCTTGAACCGCTGTTCAACGACCCCTACATCGAAGACATCCACTGCGTCGGCATCGGCAACATAAAACTCGTCCACAAAATATTCGAGATGCTCCGCTGCAACCTGGAATTCCCCGAAGACATCGGGCTCAACAAATACATCTTAGAGACCTCGGAACGGGTCGAGCGGCCCGTCAGCGACAGCCACCCCGTCGTCGACGCCGTCATGCCCGACGGTTCCCGTGTCAACTTCATCTACGGCAGGGAGATATCACGTGAGGGATCTAGCTTCACGGTACGAAAGTTCTCGGAAGTGCCCATCAGCATCATCGAAATCATCAACTTCGAAACCATGAGCGCAGACATAGCAGCGTACCTCTGGCTCTGCCTCGAGAACGGCATGAACATCTTCGTCTGCGGAGAGACCGCTTCAGGGAAGACTACGACGTTGAACGCATCAGCAGCGTTCATCAAGCCAGACGCCAAGATATACACGGTCGAGAACACCGCAGAGGTTACCATGCCCCACGACACATGGCAACACCTCGTCACTAGGGAATCAGGCAAAGACACCGACGTCGACATGTTCACCCTACTCATAGCCGCACTGCGAAGCCGCCCCAACTACATCATCGTCGGCGAGATCAGAGGCGTAGAAGGGAACGTCGCGTTCCAAGCCATGCAGACAGGCCACCCCGTCATGAGCACGTTCCACGCAGGCAGCGTCCACAGCATGGTGCAACGACTCACCGGTCACCCCATCGACGTGCCTATAGCATTTATTGACAACCTCAACGTCGTGCTCATCCAGCAAGCCGTCGGCGTCGGCGACCGATTCGTCAGGCGCATCATCAGTGTGTCGGAGATCGAGCGCTACTACGACGTCGAGAACAAGGTCATCAGCAGGCGGGTGTTCAACTGGGATCCCTACAAGGACGAGCATCGCTTTTCAGGATACTATAACAGCTTCATCCTCGAGAAGAAGATTGCGCCGAAGATTGGCATGGCAGACTCGAAGGAGATTTACGTCGAGCTCGAGCGAAGGGCCAAGATCCTCAGGAAGATGCACGAACTCCACATCTTCAACTACTACGAGGTGTACAAGGTCATCAAGACGTTCTACACCGAAGGCGTGCAAGCTCTGCCCTTCGAGGTATAGAAGAACATGGTCACCGTCATCAACAAGATAGGATACAAGGGTTTCGGGGACTTCTTCCTGCGTATGGTACTCCCCGTCCTCATCACCACGTTCGTCTTCTCCGCGGGTGTCCTCCTCTTGCTCGAACTCCCTTGGTATATCCCCGCCATCCTCCTCGGCATCGGCGTCGTCTTCGTCATCGCGTACCCCATCGTGGTCGTGGAGCGGCAGAAGGTGAACGTCCAGGAGAACATCCACCTCTTCATCACCTATGCCGGCACCATCAGTACCATCGACCTGGACAGGAGCACGTTCTTCAAGAAGGTGGCGCAGAAGAAGAAGTATGGCTTCATCAGCGACGTCGCCGAGAAGGCGGTGTACTTGGCGAAGGAGTGGAACCTCGGATTCGCGCAGACTCTCAGGAAGCTCGCCGTGTACAGCCCGAGCAAGATATTCGCTGACTTCCTGGACCGGTTCGCGGCCATCATGGATTTCGGCGGAGAGCTGCAGACATTCCTCGGCGACGAGCAGGACGCGGTGATGAGCGACTATGAGAGCGTGTACAAGCAATCGCTCAACAACATTGGCATGTTGCGGGAGGTGTTCATCGCCATCACGATCAGCGTCGCGTTCGGCATGAGCATCAGCCTGCTGCTGCCCTTGTTGCAGGGCGTGAGCATCCTCATCGCGGTGAAATGGGCGCTTGTCGGGCTTATCGCCGTCGACCTGTTGCTCGTCGCCTTGATCATGGGGTTCATCCCTTCCGATGACCTCTGCCACAAGCTCAAGCACAGGGATGAAGGGACCAAGCTGCTATGGAGGTCGTTCTTCATCGTGTTGCCGTTATCGCTCATCCTGACCGCGGGCGTCTTCCTGTACACCAAGATCTCCTTCCTCCTCGTGGTCGCCATCGGCGTCACTCCCTTCCTGATCACTGGCATGTTCGCCTCTCGCGAGGAGAACGCCGTGTTCAAGCGGGACAAGGCGTTCCCGTCGTTCATCCGCGCGTTGGGCAGCACGATTTATTCTCGGCAGGGCGGCATCATCTCCTCGTTGCAGGCGTTGCGCGTCCACGATTTCGGTGTCCTTAACCCCATGGTGGTCAACTTGTACCGGCGGTTGAAGCTGGGGAGCGACCGGGATCGGAGCTGGTACTTCTTCGCGGCGGAGTCCGGCAGCAACTTAATCAATTATTTCGTGCACATCTTCGCTGAGAGCGTGTATCTCGGTGGGCACGCGCTGAAGATCGGGGAGATTATCAGCAATAATTTCACCCGGTTGATTAATCTGCGCACGTTGCGCCAGCAGCAGGCCAGCGCGTTGCGCGGCGCGTTGTACGGTTCTCTCGTGGGCTTCATCGCTACTATTTATATCACGGTGAGCATCACCACCATCCTGGCGCAGATGTTCAGCAGCGCGTTCGTCGCGACTTCGGGTAATAGCAACGTCGGTAATCTTGTGAGCAGTATCATCCCACCTATTCCTGAGGTGAACATGACTATGGTGTCTATCTACATCGGGTTGTTGATCATCATTCATTCATTCGTCTCCAGCTTTATCATTAAGGTCGTGGACGGCGGTCATCGGATGGCGTTCTTCTTTGACTTTACGCTCATGTTGTGGATCGGGGCGGTGCTGTCCATCGTGGTGCCATTGGTCAGCGAGAAGCTGTTCCTGCCGGCGGTAGGGATAGGATGAGGTAGCGAGCGCTAGATTGCAAGCATGGTCTTTTTAAGGATGCGACCGATGAAGAAGTGGGTGGTGGTAGCGCGCCCCCTTCGTTTTTGTGGGTAGAAAGAAGGAATACAATAAAAAAAATTATTTCTTCTTGTCTCTCAGTTCGAGGTTTTGTTCGTAGATTCTGATGAGTATGACTGTTTGTGCTAGTATTGCTAGTATGACGATGAGTAGTATTTCTATCATTGCCATTTGTCCGTCGAGGAGGTTTTGGTCGATTGCTGAGAAGAATATCCATACTGCTGCTATGCCGAATATGACCATGAGTGTTCCTATGACTTTCTCGAGGATGTGCGTTTGTATGCGCTTCGCCATCGTCTTTCCCTATGGTCTCGGTTTATATAAAGAATAAAAAAATAAGAGGAGAGGCCCTCTTATGGGTACAGGTACACTCTTTCTGTGCTGATGACTTCTGGTGTGATGAATTGTGTCAGTGTTGGTGTACCTATTTTTGGTATGAAGTTTATTCTTACTTCTTCGTCTTCTACTACTTGTCTTGGTGCTTCGTAGTAGATTTTTATGACGTCGCCGGTTTGTAGGTTGCCGTCTACTGGGTTGGTGCCTCTTTGGAGGTATTCTA
>WJKR01000030.1 GCA_014729015.1 Candidatus Woesearchaeota archaeon
GATCTACACCGCGTATCCCGAGTTCCTGAACAACACGGTACGGCAACAGATATTCCATCGGGACAACAACCCGTTCTTGGCGGAGAACATCACGCGCGTCGGCAGCCCGAAGGAGCGGCAGCAAATCATCGACCAAGAAGGTCCCTGCATCGTCCTCGCCACGAGCGGCATGCTCGTCGGCGGCCCGTCAGTGGAATACCTCAAGCAGTTCGCGGATGACAAAAGACACAGCTTGGTGTTCAGCTGCTACCAAGGAGAGGGATCGCTCGGCAGGAGGATTCAGCGCGGAGAGCGTGAGATCAGCATGCACGCAGGGAGCAACCGCACCGAGGTCATGAAAATCAACATGGAAGTCCATCGTATCGAGATCAGTGGCCACGCAGACCGCAAAGAGCTCATGAGCTTCGTGCACCGATGCAGGCCACGAGCGAAAAAGGTGTTGATCAACCATGGCGAACCCTCCCGTTGCTTGGACCTCGCGAGCAGCATCCACAAACAGTTCCGGATGGAGACGCTGGCGCCGCGCAACCTCGACGCCATCCGCATCCGGTGAGTTCTTAGAAACCTTTAAATACGGCGTTCCCTGAAAAGAGGATATGCCACTCGGCGCAGACAAAGGACCAGGCATAGAGGACTGGGACGAGACGCAAGTGCCCATGATCAGGTACAAGGGCGTCTTCGACTGGGAAGGTCTCTACAGGCTGTGCAGGCTGTGGATAGAAGACAACAGGTACAAGTTCCAAGAAAAAAGGTACAAGCACAAGGGTGACGAGCTCGAGATAGACCTCACCGGCGAGCGGAGGATTGACGAGATGCACAAGCAGCACCTCTACGTCTACTTCCACATCTGGCACCTCCGAGACATCGAGATTGCCGAAGGGACGAAGACGTTGAAAAGGAACACGGGGTTGGTGCACGTCGAGATATGGGGTAGCATCGAAGTGGACTATAGCGGCCGGTTCGAAGGGTCGAAGTTCAAGGAGAAACTGAAGAAGTGGTGGATGATTATCCGGAAGAAGGAGTTCCTCGGCACATACATCGAGCCGTTCACGAAGACCCTCTTCGACCTGCACACCAAGATAAAAACGTTTTTAAACATGAGTACTGATGAGAACTACTACAAGTTGTGAAAATGGCTGAAACAAAAACCCTCGTCTGGCTGAAACCCTTGAAGTACTCAGGGCTCATCGACATGAAAGGGGTGTACAAGACCATGGACAAGTGGTTCGCTGAGAACCACTACGACAAGGTCGAACGAAGGAATAACGAGCACGTCTCAGAAGAAGGTCGGCAGATAGTGCTGGAACTCGTGCCGTACAAGAAGATTACGGACTACGCGCAAATCCAGATACGAGTCTATGCCGAGATGCTCAACCTCAAGGAAGAGGTCGTGGAAAGAAACGGATTAAAGCACAAATACCACCGCGGAGACCTGTTCTTCAGCTTTGACTGCTTCCTCATCACAGACTACGAGGAGCACTGGGAGACCAAAGCAACCTATTATTTCATCCGGACGCTGGTGGACAAGTTCGTCTACCGCGGCTACACGAAACGGTTCGAGAAAGAAGCGGTGTCGGACTGCAACGAATTAATCAACGAAATCAAGAATTACCTGAACATGGAACGGTTCAAGTAGAAATTCTAAAAAGCGCCACCGCCCGTAACATCACTGAACGTTCTGAACGGGCGGCGGACTACGCCACCGCCCGGATTCGAACCGGGAATCCCGTAAGGGACCGGCTAACCAGGTATTCTTCCATGGTGAAGAATATCACTCAAGGCTTACGCTCACCTTTAGCGGGTGATCGGCGCAATACCAGGTTATGCGACGATGGCAGTAATAAACAAGAAACAACAGCTCTTTTTAAAGATTATTACTCCAATTCCCCTTCTCCCCACTCCTGCGTAGGGTCACCGTATCCGGTCTCAAGGCAAGGCTTGAAATCGCAGTTATGCTCAGGATCACGGCTCACGTATGATCCGTCAGGGCACACCATGACCTCGGCGGAGCACAGCGTCACGTTGTCAAGATCAGGCTTTTCTGCAGGCTTGAAATCATCGCAGCCTACCAGCAACAACAGCACAACAAACAACAATACGGGCCGTCTCATCAGCTCATCCTCACGCGCTTCTGCCACGCGTCTTTCTCCTTCCCCTGCACTAACACCTTGCCGTTGCGGTACAACGTGATCGTACAACCGGGTTTCTTCAAGCGCAACACTTCAGCGACGCCTTTCGCCGGCGCCTGCACGAATCCTCCTTGCAACAAAGACAACAGTTGCTTCTGTTTTTCCCGCACTGGCTTGGATAAGTCCTCGGCAAAGGTCCCCAATGTCCGCTGCGAACCGACACCGGCAGCCCGCTTGTACGTCTCCCACGTCTTCCTGAAGAAATCGTACTCGGTGTAATGCTCCTTGACGAACCGCGCCGTCTTCTCATCAGAAGGATAACCGCTCCCAAAGTCGATGTCATGTTCCTTCTTGAGCTTTTCTATCTCTTCGTCGCGGACGACCTTCGCCAAGACAGAAGCCGCGCCGACGATACGATGATTGAGGTCTGCCTTGTGCTCAACAATCAACTGCACGTCCCGTTTGACGTGGTGTTTCATCTCCTCCAAGTAGGTTTTCGGGTTGGTCGAAGGGCAATCGAGGATGACATGCTTGATCTTGTAAGCGCCTAAACGTGCAATTAATTTGTCAATGAGCTTGCCAGCTATCTCCGCTTCCAGGATGTTCAGGTTGCGGGAAGGATGCGTGACTGCCTCGTCGATGTGTTTCGGCGTAACAATTTCTACTTCGTACTCACAGATCTGTTTGACTTTTTCAATGAGCGCTTTCCGTTCTTCAGGAGAGAACGCCTTCGAATCAGTGATGCCGAACGTCTCTAGCTCGAACACATCCTTCTCGTCGATGGCGGCGATGGCCATGACCATGGGACCGATGACAGGGCCTCTGCCTGCCTCGTCGATACCAGCGATGAGCATAGCACTATGAAAAGAGAAGATGGTATAAATAAGTATTGCTCACGAGAACACAGCTACTAATTCATCAACATCCTGCGCCACACCAACCCGCAATCGTAAATCTTTTGCCCCAGTAAATCCTCGCGCGACCTGCATGGCCATGACCTTGATGCGAGAGAACTTGATGCCTAACGACTCTGCCTTGTACGCGTACTCCACAAAGAGTTTCTTTCTTTTTTCATCAGTTATTTTTTCATAAGAGCCAGTTTTCAAATAATCATTGCATTGCTGGAACAAATAGGGATTCCCGGCAGCTGCCCGGCCGATCATGACATAACGACAACCAGTCTCATAGATCATCTTTTTCGCATCTTCTGGCGTTGTCACATCACCATTACCGCACACAGGAATATCAAGTAACTCAACCAAGTCTTTTATTCTTGACCAATCAGCCCTGCCACCATAGCCTTGCTTGACGGTCCGTGGATGCAAGGTGATCATGGACACACCTGCATCTTGCAAGGCCAACGCGACCTCCTTGTACACCAAATGATTCTCAGAAGGACCAGCACGTATCTTAGCAGTTACTGGAATACCAACAGCTTCAACCAATGCAGACAGAATCTCTTTCAAATGCACCGGTTGCATCAATAACGCAGCGCCGGCCTCCTGCGACGTAATATGAGGTGCCGGACAACCGATGTTGAAATCAATTACCGAAGCCAATGGCTCGACGATCTTCGCAGCCTTGACAATAGTATCTTTATCATTGCCGAATAACTGGATAGCAGGTTTTTCTCCTTCTTGGACATCAAGCACATCCTTGAGTTCTTGCTCCTTTCGTACAATACCTTCAACAGAAGTCAATTCAGTGACGGTCAACGCAGCGCCGTACTGCTTGCATTGCTCCCGGAAAGCAGCATCAGAGATGCCAGCCATAGGTGCAAGGATGAACTTGCCTGGTAAGGAAAACCTCTTCATGAGGCAAGGAGGGATGACAATCTTTATAATCTCTTTCTTTCAAGGAATCAAGCCTGGAAGCGACTATCTACCTCCAGGACGTGTACCACATCACCGGCCTCGGGGTCGTGCCCGTCGGCGAGGTCAAGTCCGGCACGCTCAGGGTGGGCATGCGGGCCGGTGTCAACGGCAAGACCGCCGTGGTGAAGACCATCGAGATGCATCACGAGCAGCTCCAGGAAGCGCACGCAGGGGATAACATCGGTTTCTCGCTCGGCGGCGTCGGGAAGAAAGACCTGTTCAAGGGCACGACCATCCGCTTCTCTGACCAAGAATCACCCGCGGCTGCGATGCCGGCCGGGACGAATCCCGAGCCCATCCATCCCAAGGGTTTCCTAGGCGGGCTGTTCGGGAGACGGGTTAGGTAGAGAAAGAGTCACATCGCTCCTGATAATAGCTGTTCGAGAAACCTATCTCCTCATCCCATTTCTTCAAGGCAGAGAGCCCGTTCATCTGCACACGCACTTTCCCTTTCCCAATATCGTAGACTCCATAATGGAACCCATGCAAGTCTAAGAGCATCAATAGCTGGTCTTGCATAGGAGAAGGGCTTATTCTTCATCTCTAGTCGAGGATAACGGGGGCCATTATTGTTCGCGATCACGACGCTTCCATCAATATCGAAGTATCCGCGTAGCACATACCTCCCAAAAAACCTGTTCATGAACATCCCTGGTATTCTGGCTCTTCCCCACTTCGGAGATAATCGCATTCCCATTAATAACAGCTCGATGATTATAGCGTAGCGGAAGACCATGAGATCGACGCATTGTTGATGAGGTCTCTTCTTGGAAATCGGATGAACTTGCATAACCTCTTCTACCAATGAGCAGACAGAGGCGATGTACTCTTTCTGTCTTGCATGA
>WJKR01000031.1 GCA_014729015.1 Candidatus Woesearchaeota archaeon
CATTCATCTTGGCAAAATTCTTCTGCATAACTTTGCCATGTTTCAGATGATTTACAAGAAGACTCACTTCCTTGTTTTTCTTCTTCGCCACTATAACATTGCCAATAAGCATATCTAAATTCTCTACCACCGATTATTTCAGTTGTAGTATTGCCTTCGGGAAGGCAATCAAATTCAGCATACTCATTTTCTCCATCAGTTATTGTATAAGCATAACCTCCACATGTGCTTTTCCATGTCAATTCTTCTCCTTTCTTTCCATTAACATCCATCACACAAGTTTCAGAGCCACTACAAGAAAATCTTGAGTTATCTTCTGCTGTATAACATTTTTGCATTTCATTAGAATTATCAAAAACGCATTTTACTTGTTCTTTGACTGCAACTGGCGGTTCTGTGGGTGTTGGTCCTGATTGGTCAAGTAATGAAACGCATTCTTTATTTAATTTTCCTTGATTTATGATTGTGTTAAGCCCTTCGATTTCATCACCATATCTATTTCCACAATCATACATTTCTAAAAAAGGATTATAGTCCTTAATCATATCGAAAAACTCTTCGTGAGATGGAATTTCATCAAGTTGAGAATATTCTTCATAAGTAATATCTAGGAATGCTGAATTTGGTCCAACACCCCTGTTATCCAACAGATAACCTTGACTTAATTCTGTGGGATAAGCCAACTTTCCGTTATAATAAACATCTCCAGGACCAGGATAACTCATAATCCTCGAATTATCTTCTGACAAACCAATTGGAACCAAATCATTATAATTCGCTTTTGTTTTATAGACTGTTGTTGGAGGGAGAGCAGCATTAACCAATGGAGAAATTAAAAAAAGTAAAATCAATGTTGATAAAAATATCTTTGTTTTCATAATATTGTTAGTTAGAATTAGAAGTTTAAAAAGCTTTCGAAAGCGCACGTCTTTGGGCGGGTTTAATAATTAGCCATCACTATTGCTGTTAACCTTTTGTAAGCGAGAACCGCTTGATTCGTTCCCCTCAGCCTTTCAAATCCTTGTTTCTCTCCTTATCGTTCCAGAAAAAGTGTCATCCCTTCTAGTGGTAAAAAACCTAAAACCTTCCGGTCTTCCCGTTTCCCGTCCGAGTTGCACGCCATCAGTCTTTTGAAGTTTCCGGCAAATGCGTTTCCCATGACCTTTGACGTCTTGTATAATATGAAGCGTGAGATGCTCCGCCGCAAGCTCTCGCCCAGGACTGTGAAGACCTACCTCCAGTACGTCAAACAATTTCTCCTGGTCAACATGGACAAGCATCCGAAAGAGTTTTCCAAGAGGGATGTCCGCGAGTTCCTCTACCACCTGGAAGGGAAGGATGTCTCTGGTAGCACGCTCAACGTGGCGCATAACGCGTTGCGGTTCATGATGATTGACGTTTTGCACAAGGCGTGTTACTTGAAAATCAGGTATGCGAAGACGGCGAAGAAGCAATCGCAGTACCTCACAAAGGATGAGGTGAAACGCGTCCTTGCAGTTATTGAGCATCCTAAGCACAAGCTTTTGGTCTCGCTCATGTACGGCGCTGGCCTTCGTGTCAGGGAAGTCACGAGGTTGAAGGTATCTGATTTCCTTTTTGATGAGAATGTGGGTTGGGTTCGTGGTGGTAAAGGCAATAAGGATCGGCCATTCATCATCCCCGCTTCTTTGCGTGATGCGCTCAAGAGGCGATGCGAGGACGAGCAACATTGGCTTTTTCCTGGTAGGAAGGGTGCTCTCACGGTCAAGTCCGTGCAGGTCATTGTCAAACGAGCGGGAAAGAAGGCGAAGATCAAGAAAAGGGTGCACACGCACATCCTTCGTCATTCCTTCACGACGCACCTTCTCGAGTCTGGTGTTGCTGTCTCCTCGGTGCAGTCCTTACTTGGCCATAGCAGGCCTGACACGACGCTGCACTACTCCCACGCTTTGAGACCAAAGTTGATCGAGACGGTGAGCCCGCTTGACTCCTTATGAAAATATTTATATCTTCGCGCGCTTTCTTGCTATGGATGAACTTTCAATCATTGCCGTACGTCGAGCAGGTGCAAGTGCTCCTGGACAAGGCTTTTAGCAGGGCGAGGAAGCGAGCGGGCCAGTTGAGCGGTTCCGTCACCAAGAAGACCGACAAGGTCCTGCTAAAGAAGAAGATCTGCCACGAGAAGATCACCATGGTCAGGAACGTGCTGGTGCGTGACTTGCAGAAGATTATCGCTGCCTACCCCGACTTCACCGGCCTGCCAGAGTTCTATGAGCAGCTCGCAAAGACGCGCCTCGACATCGACGTCGTAAAACGCTCTCTGGGAAGGATACAGGGCGTCGTTGGCCAGCTACAAGTATTAGGGGACAAGGCGCAAAGACAGGTCAGGGAACAGCACGACCTCAAAGCGGCGAGCAAGGCGGTCGACGCCTACTACGGCAGGGTCAGCAGCCTGTTCAAGCGGCTGGAAAAAACGTTCGCCACCATCGAGCACGCCAGGAAGGTCCTCGTCACCTTCCCCGCTCTGAAAGAGGAGCTCTGCACCATAGCCCTCGCAGGGTTCCCCAACGTGGGCAAGAGCACGTTGCTCTCGAGGATAACGACATCGAAGCCGAAAATAGCGAATTACGCCTTCACCACGAAGACCTTGAACGTGGGCTACTACGAGCAAGGCTATGAGCGGTTCCAGGTCGTCGACACGCCGGGCACGCTGGCGAGGTTCGAGAGGATGAACGCGATAGAGCAGCAAGCGTATCTCTGCCTCAAGTACGCCGCTCATCTCATCGTCGTGATAATCGACCCCACGGAGACGTACTCGTTAGAAGAGCAGGAACGGCTGCTCGAACAAGTCAGGAAGCACGACAAGCCAGTAATCATCTACGCGTCGAAGACGGACGTCGTCGACAAAAAGACGACGAAGGCGTTGCGAGAGAAGCATGGTGCCATAACCTCCCTGCGACACCTGAAACGAGCCATCAAAGAACAGCTCGACGACTGAGTCACCGCTTCTTTTTCTTCTTCTCCTTCTTCCACTTCTGGCCGTACTGGCGCTTCCCCGCCTGCACTATCGTCCTGATCGGGAACGGGATTTCGATGCCGTTCTTGTACAGGTTCTTGTATACGCTGATGAGCACTTCGTCCTTGATGTTCCACATCTTCTTGTAGTCATTGATGTAGAAATATAATTCGAAATTGATACTGCTCTCCCCGAACTCCACGAAGCGGACGATGCGCTTCGGCATCTTCAGGATGTCAGGATGCTGCTTCAGCGCGTCATACAAGACCTCCTTGACCCTGACCGGGTCGGAACCGTACGCCACCCCTATGGGAATCTTGATGCGCACCGTCGGCGTCGGCTGCGCCAGGTTGACGATCTTCTTGTTCGCCAACTGGCTGTTTGGTACGATGATCGATTCCGCGTCGAAGTTCTTAATCTTCGTGCTCCGCAGGTTAATTTCCATGACCTCTCCTATCTCTCCATCCTCCAACTGGATGATGTCGCCCTGCCGGAACGAGTTATCCATGATCAGGCTGATGCCGCCGAAGATGTTGATGAGCGTCTGCTGGAACGCGATGCCAAGGATGACGCCGATCACGCCGAGGGACGTGATCATGGTCTTAATCTCGATCTGCCACACCTGGAGGATGAGGATGACCGCGATGATGCTCAACACGATGCTCGTCACGCTCTTCGTCAACGGAAGAACCTCTGAGTGGAACTCCTGCCCCTTCAGCTTGGTCATGCGATGGCTCCAATGCTCGAGCCAGAGGTTGCCCGTCCTGATGAGCATGTACGTGATGATGATGATGAACACGGTCAGGATGCTGTTGCTGAACCCATGGTGCGTGACGAGAATCTTCCTGATAGTCAGCTCCAGGCCGACGAGGATGATGATCAGGACGAGCGGGGTCTCGATGACCGCGATTAACCGCTGGTTGAACGACTTGGACCTTTTGTGAAAGAACTTGAGCAATCCCTCAAGGACGTACAACGCCGCGCGGGCGAGGATGACGGTCAGCAGGATGATTGCCGCGGAGTACAAGAGGTTGTTCTGCATGACCACCTCTCTGACAAGCGCCAACTCACCTCCCATGCAGCTATCAAGAACACACCGGTTATAAAAAGCTTGTGCTTACGCGGCCGGCTTCCGCACTTCCTCGATGGCGCAGCCACCAGGCATCTTGTTCTTCGCCCGCACCAAGGCGGTCTTCGCCGCCGACACGAACTGCTTGGCCACGTCGACCTGGAAGATGGGTTGCCCCTTCCTGACCCTGGCGGCGATGCCCACCACCTTGCCGAAGCTGCGAGCCATGCCCGTGCTCATACGATCAGCGCCGGCACCGGCAGCCAACGGGTTGTTGCGGAGGATGTGATGCGGGTACACCCGGACCGTGAAGCGATAGTTGAGATTGCCCACCTTAGTCTCCAAGTACCGGTTCATGCTCTGCCGCGCCGCTTCCAGGGCGTTATGCCTGATCTGGAGGTCCTCCTTGCTCTTCAGCACGAGCGTGACGGGAAACTCACCCTTGAGGTTGCCCATGTTGAACTTGACAATCTTGCTGTGCGGCACGCTCCGTAC
>WJKR01000005.1 GCA_014729015.1 Candidatus Woesearchaeota archaeon
ACGAGATAGGGTTTGATAGCAGCAGGAAGATGATGACAACCTTCCACAAGGTTGCTGGTAAGCTGACGTCGTATACGAAGGGCGCGCCTGATGAGATCTTGAAGCGATGCAACAGGATTTTGGAGAACGGCAAGGTCAAGAGGTTGTCGCCGAAACAGAAGAAGAATATCTTGCGGCAGAACAAGGCGTTCTCGGAAAAGGCGTTACGCGTGCTCGGCTTCGCGTATAATCAAGGGAAGAAGAAGGTTGCTGCCGAGCAGAAGATGATATTCGTCGGGTTGCAGGCCATGATCGATCCGCCGCGAGAAGAGGTGAAACGGGCCATTGAGAAGTGCGCGTCTGCAGGTATCAAGGTCATCATGATCACTGGTGATCACCTGGTCACCGCTTCTGCCATCGCGAAGAACCTAGGCATCGAGGGAAAAGCGATTGAAGGGAAGGAGATAGTGCGTCTGGACCTCAAGGCGAAAGTAGAGGGTATCGGTGTGTTCGCGCGGGTGAATCCCGAGCACAAGCTTAAGATCGTCGAGGCGTTGAAAGCGAAAGGCCACATTGTTGCGATGACGGGCGACGGCGTCAATGACGCGCCGGCGTTGAAACAGTCAGACATTGGCGTGAGCATGGGCATCACTGGTACGGACGTGGCGAAGGAAGCGTCGAGCATGATATTGACTGATGATAATTTTACTTCTATCGTATCCGCGGTCGAGGAGGGACGAAACATCTACGACAACATCAAGAAGTTCGTGAATTATCTCTTGTCGTCCAACATGGGAGAAGTGCTGGTCTTGTTCACCGCGATGATCATCGGGTTCACAATCGCTGGCGAGCCGGTGCTCCCGTTGATCGCCATCCAGATATTGTGGGTGAACCTCATTACCGACGGGCTGCCGGCACTGGCGCTCGGCGTTGACCCACCCGATCCGAAGATCATGCAGCGAAAGCCGCGCAACCCGAAGGAGCACGTCATCTCCAAGAACATGCTATGGAACATCATCGTCATCGGCGTCTTGGTGACCGTCGGTGTGTTATTCATCTTCAACTACGGCTTGCCGCAGGGCGCGGAGAAGGCGCAGACACTGGCGTTGACCATGCTTGTCGTGCTGGAGATAGTCCGGCTGGAGATGATTAGGAGCCAGTACCACACCGGCTTCTTCAGCAACAAGTGGTTGACCATGGCATTGGCAGTCGTGCTAGTATTACAATTGTTGATCATCTACACGCCCTTAAGGAGTATTTTCCACCTGGCGCCGTTAGCATGGATTGACTGGGTCTGGATAGTGATGATCGGTGCAGCCATGTTTGCCATTGGCAAGTTCGCATCGCTACTGATACGGCACGCGACACACCAGAGCGATTGAGAAAGGCTTATGCGTCCCATTCCTCGTGTTCCATGAGGTTCTTCACGCCGATGACACCGTCATAGGCGATAATACGTACGCCCGCCTCGTCCATGAGGTGCACACCGTCTTGCAACTCTTCTTCCCATCGCTCGCTCGTCCGCTCCACTATCTGCTTGTGCGTAATCAGTTCTTTGATGCCAGCGATGATAATCGCGCAGGCACAAGGGATGCATGGAAGCCAGGACGTTCTTGCCGTACAGGGAAATTTTTCTGTCCTTGATGCGCAGTGCGGCGGTGTGCGGTGATTGTTCCCAGCAGCGCGCTTATAACACGTCCTCAGCAACTCTTTGTACGAGTCGTCGCTCGTGATTTAGATGCTATTGAGTTGTCGAAGGTCCATGCTGAAGCCCCGCCTTTTCACAGAGAACTCATTCCTCGTCATCTCTCCTGATGACTTTGACCGCGTCGATTTTCACCGTGATCGGAATAGGCACCGCCGCTTCTAGCAATTCAACGACGACCTCTTCCTTCTGCTTGTCCACCCTGGTGATCTTGCACTTCTCCCTTTTGAAAGGGCCGGAGATGATTTCCGCGATGTCGTTCTTCCTGATGTTGATGTCCTTCTTGACCTGTTCGAGCATGTGCTCGATCTCTTGGTAACCGACCTGGTCGCCGAGCACGCCCCTTGCGTAAGGGATGCCGAACGCTGCTTGGTCCGCCGACGTCTTGTCGGCCGCTTCTAGGAAGATGTAGCCGCGCATGCCATGCGGCCTGACGACTGCGTACACGGGAAGCTTCTTCCTCGCCGCGTTGCTCGCGACGAAGTCCGCGACTTGGTCTTCCCTGTTCGCCGTGACCCGTAAAGCGTAAATCTTTGTTTCAGGTGCTTCTTCTTCAACCATAGTCATAACCTCTTTCAGAACCCAACGAGCTTGAGCGCGTAACCGACCATGTGGACGATGAACCCGATCAGTCCTATCACGAGGATACCGAGCCCCGAGACCTTCACGACGGTCTTGAACTCGACCTTGTCAGGCTTCTTCGTGATGCGGAACACGCGCAACGATTCCTTGTAAAACTCCTTGAAACCCATCTTAATCAACGAATTCTATGCCGAGCTCGTTCGACACGCTCTTCTTCTCATCACCGCTGCGCTTCCCGCCGATGATCTGCGGTGATTGCACGCCGGTCACGATGATCATCACCCGGAGCGTGCCCTCGAGGTCCTTGCTGATCTGCGCGCCCCAAATCATGCGTGCATCTTCATCCAGCTTGACACTGATGGCTTCGACCACTTTCCGGGCTTCTTCCAACGTCATGTCAGCGCCGCCCGCCACGTTGACCAACGCGCCGGAAGCGCCGCCGATATCAACGTCCAGGAGCGGATTGTTCACTGCTTTCTCCACCGCTTCCAATGAGCGGTTGTCAGTGTCTGATTCACCGACGCCGATTAGCGCCACGCCGCCATCACCCATCACCGCTCGGATGTCGGCGAAGTCAAGATTCACCAGGCCTGCTCGGGTGACGAGTTCGGCGATGCCCTTGACCGCGTTCGTCAATATCTCGTCAGCGATCTTGAACGCCGTGTGCAGCGGCAGCTCAGGAGCGATTTCCAATAGCTTGTCATTAGGGATAACGATGAGGGTGTCTACGTGCCGTTCGAGGTTCTCCAATCCGAGCAGCGCGTTTTGGTAACGCCGGTTGCCCTCCATCTCGAACGGCAGGGTCACGACGCCGACGGTCAACGAGCCGACCTTCCGTGCCATCTCCGCGATGATAGGGGCAGAGCCAGTCCCGGTACCGCCTCCTAGGCCGCAGGTGATGAAGACCATGTCAGCGCCTTCCATGGCTTTCTTGATCTCGTGCTCGGTCTCCCGGGCGGCGTCCTCGCCGATCTTCGGGATGCTGCCGGCGCCGAGGCCTTTGGTCAGGTCCTTGCCCATGAGGATTTTTTTGTCAGCAGTGGTGTAGAGGAGGTCTTGCGCGTCCGTATTCAGCGCGATGGTCTCAGCCCCATGGATGCCTACTTCGGTGATACGATTGATCGTGTTGTTTCCGCCGCCTCCTGTACCGGCGACCTTGATCTTGGCCTTCTGCGAGCTCAACAACTCCTCGAGCTCTGCATCCAAGACGTTCTTGTCCTGCGTGTAATTTGATTCCATCTGTTCCACCGTGCCTGACACCTCCACGTGCTTCCCCTACTCAGTACTCACTATCGGTGCAGCGGTATTTAAACTTTTTTGTTTTCTTTCTCTTCCTCCTTCCTGAACGTGAGGTCCTGGACGCCAGTCAGCCGGACGACGTCCTTGGAGAACAACTGGATGAATTCCTCCGGTAGTTGCTTCGTCCCGGTCACGACCGCCTTGCCTTCGGTGATGGTGACGTCCTCGAACGGGATGCGCATGACTGCCAACAATGCCTTCACCTTGGTCGCTTGGTCAGTGATTTTCTGCTTGATGTCCACCTCGTACACGAGGTCCTTGCTTGCCAACGGATGATTGAAGTCGACGATGATACGGCCGCCGCTAACGCTCCTGATGACGCCGACTTGGTCGTCGACGTTGATCTCCAGGCCTGGGACTGGTTGGATGTTCTGTTCCTTAAACTTCTTGCGAGGTATCAGCTGCAAGAGTTTCGCTGATTTCTTTCCGAAGCCTTCTTCTGTTGGCACCGAGAATGTGTGCTTGCCCAGCGTCGCGCCCACGAGTTGCTTGTCCAGTCCTGGCAGCACGTGTCCTTCGCCAGCGCTGACGATGAGGGGTTTGAAGTCTTTCTGGACGCCGAGCTCGGCTTCGTCAGCGATCTTCTTGACGGTCGTGTCGAACACGACGCCTTCTTCCTTGGTTTTTCCTGTGTAGTCCAGCTCGACGAACTCTCCTTTCTTGATGGTGTCTGCCATGCGGTCGGCCTCCGGCTACCTCTCATCTGCGCGGTGAGGAGAAGTATATCTAGGGAGAACACCATTTCTTTTATAAAGGTTATGGTGGGGTAACCTACTTAAACCACAAATAGTGTCTGTGCTTCCCATGGACAGCCCGACCCCGATGCCTGATGCCCGGAAGGACTTGATCAAGCCGGCGTTCAAGGAGCATTACGAGCAGCTCCTCGGACCTGCGTGCTATGAGAAGTTCATCACGTACTCGTTCGCCTATATCAGGAAGAGCATCCGCGCGAACACGCTCAAAATCAGTGTCAAGCACCTCAAGGAACGATTGCGAGGACGCTGGGAGCTCACCCCCATACCCTGGTGCAAGGAAGGGTTTTGGATTGCGTACAAGGGTGACGACGACCAGGACGAGCGCTTCGACATCGGCAACCTGCCGGAACACGCACTCGGCTATGTCTATGTGCAGGACGCTGCCTCGATGATACCTCCCGTAGTACTCCGGCCGCGGCCAGGAGACCTCGTGCTCGACCTCTGTGCCGCTCCCGGCAGCAAGACCAGCCAGATGGCAGCGATGATGCGAAATAAGGGGTTGATCGTCGCGAACGACCTCCAAGCGTCACGACTACCAGCATTGGGCATCAACCTGCAACGCGTCGGCGCCTCCAATGTCATCACGACGAAGATGCTCGGCCAACGGTTCGGCAAGAAGGGCATCCAGTTCGATAAAGTGTTGGTGGACGCTCCCTGCTCTGGCACCGGCACGATCAGAAGGAGCCTCAAGGTGTTGCAGATGTGGAGCCCCAAGCTCGTCGAGCGGCTCTCCCACACGCAGAAAAAGCTGATCAAAGCGGGCTATGACGCCTTGAAACCGGGCGGAGTGTTGGTGTACAGCACGTGCACGCAAGAACCAGAAGAGAACGAAGGCGTCATCAGCTGGTTGCTAGGACAAGAACCATCAGCTGAACTACTTGACATAGGGTTAGACATCAAGCGAAGCGATGCAGTGTCATCTTTCAATAGGACAGAATACCACGAAGACGTCAGGAAATGCCTACGCATCTATCCGCAAGACAACAACACCGAAGGGTTCTTCGTCGCGAAGATCAAGAAGACGACGTTGTAATGATCGTTGCTAACGCTTCCTCGTGCACGTCCAGACCCATCTGATGGGCGTCACTTATCAACTTGTCCGTATCTAAGTACAAGACGCCGTCGAGCACCGGGGAGGATAATCGTAACGAGTACGGCCTGTTTACGTATTCAAGTGCCGCTTCCTCCTCCTCGTCATTCTTGCACACGAACACGTTTGTTTCACCTACCACTAACGAGCGGATGCCGCGCCAATACACCACGTAATCCTTGTGTGGTGCGGTGAACCGTACGGCGTGCCCCTCTAAACGGTGACGCACGCGTAACATGCGCAGCAATCCCCGCAGCGCACCAAAGCACGCGACCAATAATCCGACAACGACGACCACCAAGCCCCAAAACACGCTACTGCCGTGGTAAGGGGAGAAGGGCACTGCTTCGCCCCCAACAAAAAATCTTTCCCATCGTGGTCCGTCAAAGAACTCGCCCGCCCCTTCCCGGACGACAGCGGTGAACAAGCCGGTCAAGATGACTATCGCGACGGAACCGCACACCACGATGAGAGGGATGAGTTTGATCAAGAATCGTGTACGCTGCGCCACGTGACATATCATAGTGAAGTATAAGTACATGACGAACACAATCCATGACCCGAGCATCATCCATCCATGCTGCAACAACGCGTATAAGGCGAGGAAGACTATCCCTCCAAGCAAGGAGAAGACAAAAAACTTTATGCGACGCATTGCCTGCGCAAAACCCACTGCTGCCTGCATATCAGCCCTTAGATGGGAAGAAGTATAAAAAAATGTTGCTTTACTTACGCGCTTTCTCGACCTTGCCGTGCAGCAACGCGTCCAAAGACTGGTCGTTGACCTTGATGACCTGCCACCTGATGCCGGACAAGTCACCCTTGGAGCGGCCCATCTTGCCACCGATGCACTCGATCGTGACCTCGTCGTGCTCATCGATAAGCTTCGTCGCACCGTCACCGGGGCAGAAAGCGGTGACCTGCCTGCCGTTCTTGACCAGTTGCACGCGGACGCACTTCCGCATCGCGGAGTTCGGCTGCTTCGCCTCTATCTGCACCTTCTCCAGAACGATGCCGTTAGCTTGCGCAGCTCCCTGCAACGGGTCTGACCGCTCCTTCAGGCCGAGCACCTTCTTCGCGTACCACTTGCTCTTCTTCCTGCTCCTCGTCCTGCGCGACGAGAGCTTCTTGCCAGCGTTCAGCCCTTTTGACTTGTTTCCCATACGCTTTCACTTCATATGACCTTGATCTCCTGACAGTCGAAGTACGTCCTGACGACGTCTTCAGTCGCGCGCAGGTTCTGCGCCCGTGCACCGATCATCAACCCCTTGGTCTTGGTGTCCGGTCCCTTGATGGTCACCACGCCGTCACCATCCTCGTTCATATCCACGATTCTGAGGGGGTGGATGAGGTTCGCGATGAACTGGAGCTTGTCAGGATGATACTCAACAATCTTGACGCGTTGGTTGAGGAGCCGCTCGAGCTTTAAAAGGTTTGCCCTGTTCTTTCCTAACGCCTTCCACAAGTCCCCCTGTTCGACGATGTACGTCAACCGGCCGCGGTAATGGAACAAGTCCTTGACCCGTGCACGCGTCACCTGCTCGAACAGCTTGATGAGCTGCATGGTTTCCATGTCGAGTTTTCGGGACGTCATTGTCTTTTCAGGCCGATTACACTGATAGGGAACGGCTTCTTGCACATCGTGCCGAGCTCGTCGTTCGGTACCTCTAGCAGTATGACCTCTGCGTCGCCGAGCTTTGCGTAGCGGTCGATGTCATCCCGAACTCCTTGACGAGGATTCGTTGCCAGGAACACCTTGGCCAAGGTGCCGGCACGCAACGCCTTCAACGACTTCTCGGCGCCGATAATCAATGCCTCGGAGCCCAATTGCTTCTTGATTTCGGTAATAGCATCCATTACTGCTTCACCTTCGTGACGAGCCCTGGCAGACCGGTACCAGTTGGTACGGGCTGGTTGAGCATGACATTTTCGATCACGCTGTTCAGGAAGTCAACCTCTCCCGAGATGCTCGCGTTGATGATGTGCCTGATGGGCGTCTCGAACGACGCCCGTGCGAGCACCGACGGCTTCTCTTTGACGATGCCGTATCGGTTGATGCCCAGTAATTGTCCGGACATGCACATCGCGTCGGCGACGAGCATGAAGTGACGAAGGTCTACGTTCAACCCCTGCGACTGGAGGACCTTGATGATCTCGTTAATGATGGCTTGGCGTGCAGCCTCGATGCCGAACAACTTTTGTATTTCATACAAGTCGTTTGACGTCGATCTCGTCGGGTCGATGCGGGAATCCTTCAACGCGTCCTTGAGATTGCTACCTGCGGTGAGGATGAGGTACTCGTCACCCTTCTTCACGGGCAAAACTTGTGTCACGCCCTTGATGCCGCTGACATAGACCTTCTTGATTTTCTCTTTGATCTTGTAGAGTGTGTTCGGATCGTCGTCCTTTCCCGAAGGCTGGATGATGATGCTACCGTCGTCTAGGCTGAACTTCAGCGTCTTCGTCGCCTTGCCCAACTTTTTCACCAGTTGCTCACGATCCAATCCCAATCGGGTCATGTGC
>WJKR01000032.1 GCA_014729015.1 Candidatus Woesearchaeota archaeon
ACGTCCCAGACCATGCCGTCGATGTAGATGGGAATGGTGGGTATCTTGCCTTCCCTGATGAGCTTCTCCACCAGGATGATGATCTCTTGCCCTCGTCCGGAGCCGAGGGTGGGCATGAGGATCTTGCCGCCTCTTTTCACGGTGCTGATGACGATGTCTGAGAGGAGCTTGTCCTGTTCCCGCGGGTTGGCGAGGACGGCGTCCCTCGCACCGTAGGTGCTTTCGATCATCAATGTTTCGAGTCGCGGGAACTGCGTCGCTGCCGGGCTGAGCAGTTGTGTCTTTGCGAACTTGATGTCACCTGAGTACAGGAGGTTGTGCAGCCCGTTGCCGATGTGCAGGTGCACCATCGCTGATCCGAGGATGTGGCCCGCGTTGTACAGGGTAATCCTCACGTCAGGGGTGATATCGGTCACCTCCTCGTAATTCAGGGTGACGGTGTGCTTGACCATCTCCTTGACCTCCTCAGAGGTGTAGAGCGGGTCTCGCCCTTCGCCGTGCGCGATCTTGACCGTGTCCAATTGCAGGAGCGCCATGATGTCCCTCGTCGGAGCGGTGCAGTACACCGGTCCTCGGTAGCCGAACTTGAACAGGTACGGCACTAATCCTGAGTGGTCGACGTGCGCGTGCGTCACGATCACGGCGTCGAGCTGCTGGATGTTGAACTCCGGCGCTTCGAGGTATGGATAGGCGTTGGCGTCGTCCTGCGTCACGTCGATGCCGCAGTCCAGGAGCACGCGTGACTCCGGCGTCTGCAGCAGGATTGCTGATCTGCCAACTTGCCGTGCGCCTCCGAGGTAGGTGAGCCTGACCCATTCGTCCTTCTTGTCGCGTTGCCACCCGTTGTAGATGCGTTCACCGGTTTTGTGCAAGAATTTCCTTCGGTAATCGGAGTTCTGGTAGAGCACGGCGCGGATGTTCTCGATAATCTGTGACCTGATGGCGGGAGTCCTCTTCACGAGTGGCACCCAATAAGTCTGCTTCTTGATTTCCTGCAGGGTTTCTCCTTGCTTGCCGATGGCGATGCCCGGTTTCTCTGCTTCGATGACGACTTGTGACCGTTGCGGGTCGAAGATGATCTGGTCGATCTTCGCCTCTTCGTCGACGATTTCCTTGATGAGCTGCTCCGCGCGTTCCTGCTCGATGCACAGGCTCGGGTCTGGTCTGAGCTCTATCCTTTTCTTGACGCTGCTCACCGCTTTCCTGACGATTCCTCCGTCGTGGAGGAAGAATTCTCTGTCCTTGGTGTAGAGGACGATGTTCGCTCCTTCGAACACTGCGTCGTTGACGCGGCGTTCGGGAATCACTTTGAATATTTCCTTGATGATATCTGCGGGCATGTTGATCTAACCTTTGTTCTCAACTGGTGAGAGAATGCTATGCTTTATTTCGCCAGCTTGGTGTCGAGCAGCTGGTGATACGCCTCTCGCGCGCCTTGCTTGTCGATGACGTACACGTCGATGCCTTGGCCGCTGCCGGTATCCCGTTGCAGCGAGGCGTTGATGGTCTTGACGGCGAGTTCGACGCCTTCTTCTTCTGTCAGGCTGTCCTTGTAGTTGTTCTCCAGCACGCCGTACGCGAACACGCTTCCCGAACCCGTGGCGACGAAGTCCGTGATGGTGGTAATGCTGCCGTCCGGGAACAGGTCGTACAGCTGCGTCGAGCCGTTGTCCGCGCCTGCGATGAGGAAGTGCGCGATGGCCGGCATGGTGAAGCTGCTGCGGATGGCGCCGTAGACCATCCCTCCTAAGAGGTTGGCGGCTTCGTTGATCGTGCTCGGCCTGTTCGTGCGGAATTCTTTGAGCTTGAGCTCTGCTTTGAGGTACTTGATGAGGAGTTGCAGCTCGCTCACGCTGCCGGCAGTGGTCACGGCGATGCGGTCGTTGATAGGCACGACCTTCTTACTCTTCTTGTCCACGATTAGGTTGCCTGCCGTGGCTCGTTTGTCTGCTGCGAGGATGATGCAGTCCTTGCATACAATACCGACTGTTGTCGTCCCGGTCTTCAGTGTTGTTGCTTCCATGGTATGCTCCCCTTTTCCCATTTTTAGTCTGGAGAAGAACTCTTTCTGTGGGGGCAAGAATAAGATGTCATTTATAAATGTTATGGTTTCTTGGCTGTGAGGTCGTCGGGGATGCGGTATTCCTGCCAGCTGACTTTCTTTTCCTGAACGGCGTCCCTGAGGCTTCTCTCTGCAGTGTTCAATCGTGAGCCTCCACTTTTCACCTCGACGAAGATGATTTTTTCCACATGTTTCTCGTCCAATCCTTTGAACACCAGGAAATCGATGGGTTTTCCCAAGAACCTCGCTTCGGTGGGCTGCCAAGGAAAATCAGGCAGGAAGGGAGCGAGTTGTTCTGAGAATTGTCCTCCTAAGACGGCCCTGCTCCGCTTCGCTGCCTCTTCACGGATATTTGGCAAGCGTTGCTCCCAACGGCGTTTTTCCATGAGCCTGCCGAGTTGTTTCCCCAAGGCGTACCCGAGCCAGAGCAGCACTGCTCCGCCGATGACGAGTAAGATGAAGTCGAATGAGGTCATGCACCACGCAACAAGTCACTCATTTAAATATTCTCCGTCCACAACCTTTATAAACCCCTCATCATTCTCCTCATTCCACCCGTTAGCACTACGCACGGCTCGTAGGAGGGACCGACCATGGATACCCAATCAATCATCAAGGCGCTCAAGCAAGCCCGCGAGCAAGCAAAGGATCGCAAGTTCTCACAGACCGTCGATTTCATCGTCACGCTCAAGGGCCTCGACCTCAAGAAGACGGATGACCAGGTAGAGTTCTTCGTCAACCTGCCACACGACCCAGGCAAGCAACGAAAAGTCTGCGCCCTCGTCGGCCCGGAGATGGCAGACAAGGCCAAAGAGGCGTGCGATAACGTCGTCACGCAGGCTGATTTCGACAAGTACAAGGACAAGAAGGCCTTGAAGAAACTCGCTACTGAGTATGATTTTTTCCTCGCACAAGCGGATATCATGCCCAAAGTGGCTACGGTATTCGGACGAGCACTAGGACCAAGAGGTAAGATGCCGAACCCGAAAGCGGGGTGCATCCTGCCCCCCAAAGCCCCAATCAGGCCGGTGTATAATCGCTTGCAAAAACTCGCAAAGGTCTCGGCAAAGAAGCAGCTCGCCATCCAGTTGGCGGTCGGCAAGGCTGATATGAACGATGAGGACATCGCGGAGAACATCGCATTGCTCTATGACCAGATCATCCACCACTTGCCTACCGAGCAGAACAACGTCAAGGCCGCCTATCTCAAGTTCACCATGGGTGCGCCTATCAAATTGTGATTACTATGGCAAACAGCTATCAAACAAAAGCATCGTCCGTGAAGCGGGAGATTATCGCCGCGTTCGCCAAGCTCGTCGAGGAATATCCGATCGTCGGCACAGTCGACGTCGAGAACTTGCCCGCGCGCCAGTTGAACATGATGCGCGAGCAGTTGCGGCAGACCGTGCTGATCAGGATGACGAAGCGACGCCTCCTGACCATCGTGCTCGAGAACGCGAAGAAGCCAGGTGTCAAGAAGCTCATACCATACCTGAAGGGGATGCCGGCGCTCATCTTCACCAATGAGTCGCCGTTCAAGCTCTTCAAAAAGCTGCGGCAGAACAAGTCGAAAGCCCCCATCAAGGCAGGCCAGACAGCTCCTGCTGACATCCTGGTCCCCGCCGGGCCGACGAACTTCGCGCCCGGCCCGATTATTGGCGAGTTAGGCTCGTTCAGGATTAAGACCGCGGTGGAGAACGGCAAGGTCGCTATCAAGGAGGACGCCGTCGTCGCCAAGGAGGGCGACGAGGTTGACGCGAAACTCGCGAGCATCCTTGCGCGGCTCGGTATCGAGCCGATGGAGATTGGCTTGAACCTCGTCGCGGTGTGCGAGAACGGACAGATGCTCACCAAGGACGTCCTGGACATCGATGAGGAAGCGTACACGCAGGACTTCGCGACCGCGGCTGCGTGGGCGCTCAACCTCGCGTGCAACGCGGGTTTCCCGACAGAAGAGACCGTGCGGCTCCTGCTGCGGGCCGCGCACAGCGAAGCGCTTGCCCTTGCGACTGCGCAGGACATCGTGACCGACAAGACGAAGGAGATAATCCTTGCCAAGGCTGAAAATCAGGCCGCGGCGCTCAACAAAAGAACAGGTTCATAATCAGAACGATATGGAGGGACGAAAACATGGAATACGTCTATGCCGCAATGGTATTACACAAGGCTGGTAAAACGATTGACGAAGCTTCACTCAAGAAAGTGCTCGAAGCAGCGGGCGCGAAGCCTGACGAAGGCCGCATCAAGGCGCTCGTCGCCGCGCTCGACGGCGTCGATATTGAGGAGGCTGTCAAGACCGCTGCTGTCGCTGCTCCCGCAGCTGGTGCTGCTCCTGTGGCTCCCGCAAGCGAAGGCGGTGACCAACCGGCTGAGAAGAAGGAGGAAAAGAAGGAAGAGGAGAAGAAGGAGGAGAAGAAGGAGGAGAAGAAGGACGACGGCGCAGCCGCTGCTGGTCTCGGCGCACTCTTCGGATAAGTCTCTTTGATTATTTTCCTTATTTTTTTTGCCAAAACAACGTTTGTGAATGACCAATGCCTGAACAAAAGGATGATGTGAAAGAACTCCTCCATCAGCTCAAGCTGGTCAAGGAAGAGGCCGCGCAGATTAAGAAGCGGCTCTCAGCTGTGGGCCAGGACAAGGAGAAGTGGTTCAACAAGAAGCGAGACATCAGTAGTCAGATTAAGGAAAAGATTTCTACGGTCAAGGAAGCGAAGGGCGAGCGCAACTCCTTCACTGAGGAGGTGAAGAAGGCCAAGGAGGAGCGCGACACCCTGAACAAGCAGATCACCGTTGCCATCAAGGAGATTAAGCGGATGAAGGATGCCTACAAGGCGATGGCTGAGAAGCATGGCGTCAAGGGCAACCCTGCTGATATCAAGAAGCGGATCGAGCGTTTGGAGTACTGGTTGCAGACCGAGCCGATGAAGTTCGA
The DNA here is from genome assembly GCA_014729015.1 of Candidatus Woesearchaeota archaeon. Taxonomy (GTDB): domain Archaea; phylum Nanobdellota; class Nanobdellia; order Woesearchaeales; family WJKR01; genus WJKR01. The sequence continues at coordinate 4,995 of WJKR01000032.1, forward strand.
CAAGGAACAGAAGGTCATGAAGGAGATCAAGGATCTCAAGAAGAAGTATGAGGAGTTCAAGGATGTGCAACAGGAGTGGGAAGCGGTCGTTGCGAAGAGCAAGGAAATTGACAAGCTCAAGAAGCGGGCGAACGAATACCACCGGGTCGTACAGCAGGCGGCGAAGCAGAGCCAGGCGCAGCACGAGCACTTGTTGGTGGATTCCAAGGAGATTGATGAGCTCAAGAAGTCGGAGGAGGAAGCGTACCAGAAGTTCTTTGAGTACAAGACCAAGTTCAAGGACGTGAATGCCGAGCTGAAGCCAAAGCTCAAGGAGCTCCAGGCGATTAAGGAGGAGCTGGACAGCCACAACGTCGCTTTGCGTGAGGAGAAGCAACAGCGAGAGCAGAAGACGCTCAAGGAGAAGGCTGCCGAGGTCGAGGAGAAGGTGAAGCAGCGCAAGAAATTGACGACCGAGGACTTGCTGGTCATGCAGCGGTCGCAGAACAAGAAGACTGCGTGAGTGTTCTGGCATCCTGGTCTGTGAATATACTTTTTTGTATACTCAATCAGCCATGTTTAAAAAGGGTTTTTTGCTCCAGCGCTGAACATGACGCTGTACATGATCGGTCTCGGGCTCTACGACATGGCAGACATCACCC
>WJKR01000006.1 GCA_014729015.1 Candidatus Woesearchaeota archaeon
ATGTTGTCCCTGAGCTGCCGGGTGGTGGCATTCGTGATCCTTATCTTGTCCAGCAAGGTGTGGAAGTCGTAGGCGAAGCTGAAGAATAACGTCTTGAGGTTTTTGCCTGCTCGTTGCCGTTTGGTGAAGTAGTGCTCGATGATGCTTGCTTGGGTGTAGCCGTGGTCCTTGAGGACTTCTTGCAGGAGCCGGAATTGCTCGTTGAAAGAGGCCATGGTGACGTCGTCGTGGTAGAGTTGCCGTCCTCGTCGTTGGAGGATTTTTTCTGCGAAGCTGTTGAACGTCTCTACCCGTATCGGCGTGTACGGGAGGAGTTGTGCGAGGCGTGCCTGCATCTCCCTCCTCGCTTTCCTGGTGAACGTGATGGCCAGTATCGTTTCGGGTTCTGCTGATTTGTACTTGATGAGGAACGCGATGCGCTTGGTGAGGACGGATGTCTTCCCGCTGCCCGCGCCGGCGACGCAGAGGATGTGTTGTTCAGGGCTGGTGACTGCCTTGCGCTGCTCATCATTGAAATCAGGGAAGAAGTCGTTGAGCGCCCGGAACAAGGTCTTCTCTTTGTCCGTGATGGTCGTCGGCTGCGTGAAGGGGTTGGTGAGAGCGAGCGCTTCTTCCGCTTGTTGTTCGAGCTTGTTGAGGTCGAGGGTGAGTTGCGGCGTTGCGAGTTCTTCTTGTCCTTTGGCGGTGAGGGTGTAGACCGGGTATCTTCCTTGCTCGCGCTTGATGGTGACGTGGCTCGTCGTTTCGAGGTAGTCGAGGAGTCGCCGTATCTCTTCGGGCTCGTGGCCGCCGAGGTCGCCGTTGGTGGTATAGCGGTCGAGGCGGAGCTTGGTCGTCCTGGCGTTGCGTTCGCCTCTGAGGTGTTGGGTGAGGAGCTTCTTCCCCATGCCGAACGGTATTTCTTCGAGCGCGAGAAGGACGGGGAGGTGGTCTCGTTTCTTTCGTGGCTTGGCGTCGAGGCTGCCGTCTTGTTTGAAGGAGAAGCTCATGCGTGGTGTTGGAGAAAAATGGTTGTTTTTAAGGTTTGGGGATGTCCGTGTCCTGTGCTTTCTCGGTCTCGAAGTAGCCCCCTTCTTCTGACCTGAGGAGTTCTGCGAGTTGCTGCGCGTCTTCTTTGGTCAGGAGGACTTCGTGCTTGATGTCAGGTTTTCCCTCGATAGAGAGTTTCAATGGTTCGCCCGCAGCCACCTTTATCTTCATGCGCACACCCGGAATGGGGGAGGAGCTCATCCTATAAAAGCCTTATTGTTGTATGCGTATCGCTTTTCCGGTGGTGATGGCGTCGGCGAGCTTCTTCCTCGCGGTGGCGAGCGTCCTGGAGAGGGTCGCTTGCGAGATGCCCATGTGTTCTCCTGCTGTTTCTTGGCTGAGCCGTTGGTGGTCGATGAGCCTGAGGGCTTCGAATTCCTCCATGGTCAGCGTGATAGTTTCGAGTCGTTGGAGCGGCACTCCTGCTGGCTTAAAGTGGTCGCTGTTCGGGTTGCCGCGGATGTGCCGTCTGCGTCGGGGTCTGGGCATCTTAGTCGTTCCATCTGCTGCCGGGTCTTGCGCCTCGTCCGCTGCCGAAGCCTCGTCCTCGCGGCCGTGCTCCTGAGCAGTTACCGAGTTGTCTTCCTGTTCGTGGTCCTTTTCCTTGGGGTCCTGTACCGTCTCGTGCTGGCATGGTGTTCACCTCCTTATGCATAGGTATTCATCACGACTATTTAAATTTTTGCATACACATTCATAAATAGGGCGGCAAGGTATAAATACACACAGCGGTTCCACAAAAACATGAGATTCGCACACCTCGCAGACGCACACATCGGCGCCTGGCGCGACCCGAAACTCGCCCCCCTCCCAGACGAGGCATTCGAAAAAGCCATACGGACCGCGCTGGAACGCGACGCAGACTTCATCCTCATCGCAGGCGACCTATTCAACACCGCGCTGCCAGGCATCGACCACCTACGACACGCAGTACGCACCCTACAACGAGCGAAAGACGCAGACACCCCAGTATACCTCATCCCAGGATCGCACGACCACTCACCATCAGGCAAGAGCATGCTGCATGTCCTAGAAGAAACAGGGCTCGTGACGAACGTGTTCCGCGGCGAAGTAGCAAAAGGAAAACTCCGCCTCCACGCGACTCGAGACGAGAAGACCGGGTGCGCGCTGGCCGGCATGCCAGGAAAAAGAGGCATGCTCGACAGGCACCACTACGAAAACCTAGACAAAGAACACCTCGCACAGCAAGTACGAGACGCGACGCACAAAGTCTTCCTGTTCCACACCGCCATCAAGGAGCTCCGGCCGAAGTCGCTCGAGCAGATGGAAGCCTCACCGGTCAGCATGCTGCCAAAAGGCTTCGACTACTACGCGGGCGGACACGTGCACATCGTCAACGACATCTCGCTCGACGGCTACCCGCACGTCATGTACCCCGGACCGGTGTTCCCCGCATCGTTCTCAGAACTAGCATCGCTCCGACAAGGCAGCATGATCATCGTCGACGACGGCAAACCTGAGCGCGTACAACTACCCACAAAAGGCGTCGTCGCGCTGACACTGGAAAAGCACGACGCGACGCCGGCAGACATCACCGAAGAACTCCTAGGGCTCGTAGAAGCCAACGACCTGCAAGACAACATCATATTGTTCCGCGTGCAAGGCTCGTTACGAGAAGGCCACGCCGGCGACGTCGACTTCCGCCGCGTACTGCAAGCAGCCACGGACGCCGGGGCGTACGCCGTGATGCGGAACACCACCAGCCTGAGAACGGCGAGCGAGCAGCCGAAAGTCAGCGCAAGCTCCGCCACGAACATCGAAGAGGAACTCATCAAAGAATACGCCGGGAAGCACAGCCACCCATTCAGCGACGAGAAAGAAGCGATGCAGATATTACTGCGGTCGCTGAACACTGAAAAGCAAGAGGGCGAGACGAACACCTCATACGACGAGCGCGTCATCGCCGAGGCAAAGAAGGCGTTAGGACTCGAGCAACCCGAATAATTGATGGAGGTCGCCGATGACGAGCTTGGCGGCCGACCGCACCTCCTCGTCATCCGGCCGGTACGCAACGCCGAGCCCCGCAGCTCGCAGCGCGGTGACGTCGTTGTGGCCGTGGCCGACGAACACAGTTTCATCGAGGGTACAGCCCGCACGGATAGCGAACCCCTCAAGTTCCTCGCGCTTGTCATGGACGTCACGATAACGGAGTTCTCCGGTGAACCGGTTATCAGGCCCGATGACGAGCTCCTGGGTGTGCGCATAGTCGAGGCCGCACTCCTCCACCACCCGCATCGCGGCGTGCTTCGGCCCGCTGCTGATGATGGCCGTCTTCACACCCTTCCTTTTGCACGCGCGCAAGACTTCCTGCGCGCCGGGCTCGTACCGCAATGACCAGACGAGCGCATAATAGGGCGTGGCGTCCCTCCCCTTCCACAGCTTCCCGACGACCTCCTTGACGAGCCGCTCGTAGTCAGTCTTCAGGTACCTCTTGGTCAACGCTGCCCCTTCCCCATACGTGCCCAGCCGTTTATGGAGTTCCAGCCAGAAGTTCTTGTGCTCGAAGACGACGCCGTCCATGTCAAAGACGATGAGTTTATAGCGCATGGTGGTTCAAAAGTGCTTTTTTGAAAAGAGGAGGAAGAACCCGAGCAGGTAGAGGGTGACGACGCCTGCCAACAAGGCGTAGGCGACGCCGAGGCTGAAGAACCCGATGAATAAACCCGTGACGGGGAAAAGGACGGCGATGCCGAGACTGGCGAAGAGGTTGTTGATGCTCATCATGGTCGCGCGATGGCCGGCCTCGATGTGCTTGTTCACATAGTTGTCCAGGACGACGGCGAGGAAGCCGCTGCTCAGCGCGATGAACAGGTAGAACAGGACGCCGACGTAGGGGAGGGAAAGAGAGAGGAGCAAGATGCCGACGATGACGATGGCGGGCAGGAGCCTGAGCGTGTCCTTCTCGCCGAGAGCCTTCTCGACCTTGTGCGCCTTCTTCGCCGCATAGGCGGTGACG
>WJKR01000033.1 GCA_014729015.1 Candidatus Woesearchaeota archaeon
GAGTACAGCATGGCGGACATCGAGCAAGCATTGATGGACGACCCGGACGCGGACCAGAACACTAAGCTAGCGGCGAAGAACCGTTTCAGCAACGCGAAGAACTGGGGATTGTTCGACGAGCAAGGCACCCCGCTCCAAGAGCTCGCCAAAGGAGGACAGATCACCGTCCTCGACGTCTCTTGCTATGCCACCATGCCGGGCAGCTGGAACATCAAGAACCTTGTCATCGGATTGGTGTCGCAAAAACTGTTCATCCAACGCATGATCGCAAGAAAAGACGAAGAATACCATGATTTGCACAAGGCCATCAACCCCTACTCAGACGACGCAGGACCAAAACAAGACTACCCCTTGGTCTGGCTGGTGATCGACGAAGCGCACGAATTCCTCCCCATCAAAGGGAAGACGCTAGCGACCGACCCGTTGGTCACCATCCTCCGAGAAGGCCGGCAGCCAGGCATCTCCTTAGTATTGGCGACGCAGCAACCAGGAAAGATTCACACGGACGTCATGACGCAGAGCGACACGGTCATCAGCCACCGCATCACGGCAAAGCTCGACACCGAAGCGTTAGGCATGCTCATGCAGAGCTACATGCGCAAAGGGCTCACGGAGGAGCTCGACCAACTCCCCAGGGTCAAAGGAGCGGCCATCATCTTCGACGACACGAACGAACGAATGTACCCCATCAGGGTCAGGCCGCGGTTCACCTGGCACGGCGGCGAAGCGCCCAACGCCCTGAAACACGCGAAGGACGAGATCAAGTTCTGAAAATGGACATCCATGAGCACAAATCGCTATTCGAGGACATCGCGGAAAAGTACGGGCTGAAGAACGAGGAGAAAGCGGGCGAGATAGCGGACTTCCTCGTCACGCACCCCGCCGGCAAGGTTGCGGTACAGGAGTTCGCAGAACAATTCGACATGGCAGAGGAAGACGCGGAGACCTTCCTGAAGTTCATTGACCGAGGACTGCGCTACAAAGAACACGTCATGGACCGGAAATAAGCCAAGAAAACACGCAGAAACCTTAAATAGCACTAGCTCTTCCCCAGCACCATGGCATTTTACAAATCTTTCCCCAAGCGCTCAGACAAGTCGGTGTACCCGCAATGGGAAGACATCACGCTCACCGAGGAAGAAGAACGAGCGGTAGAAAGAACATGCCAGGAAGAGAACAACAAGCTCATGACCCAATGCCTAGAAGACGCGGAGAAACTCCTGGTCGCCAAAGGGCTCAAGGGATACGAGACGTCACTGACGCAGATAGCGACCGCCCTGTTCGAAAAGCGAGCGTCGCACGTCGCGTACTGGAAAGAAGAGAAAGCGAAAGAGAAGTTCGACCGCTCATGACTTCTTACGCAACAGCTTCCTGAACAATATCACGTTCACGACCAGCACGATGACGACCAGCACGACCAACAACGACACCGGACTGATCGGCTCCTGCTCGCCGTCACGGCCGCCGCCGACCACCTGGCCGGTGAACCCGGTCTCGATGCTGTCCTGCTTCACCACGATGTCGAACGACTTCTGCACCTGCTCGCCGCTGTAATAGACGACGACCTCCATGTCATACGCGCCGGGGACCACATTCCCCGTGTCCCAATACGCGTTCACGAGCCTCGACCCCGACCCTGGCAGGTCGACCGTCTGCGTCGTGGAGAACGCGTACCGCTCATCTCCCTGCGTGATGGTCACCTCGGCGTACACCCCGGACAACGCACCGCTCCACTCGTTACGCAGCAAGATGTTGAACTTCGCGATGCCGCCGAGCGAGAACTCATTGACGGTGATCGCATCGATGGCGACGGAGCGCTGGCCGATGGCGAACGACTCTTCGGCCTCGACCGTCTCGCCGTCATACGCCACGGTCGCGACAACCCTGTACGATCCTCGAGGCACGTCAGGCCGCCAAGGCACGGTGAAGAACGCGGACTCCTCCTTCGGGATGCGGCGGGGCTCGCTCGTCAAGGTCGCCACGGTCTCGTACGTACCCATGTTCAGCACCTTGAAATACGCCTGCGCCTCGGCGATGTCCTCCTCGCCCAGGTTGCGCACCTCTATGATGAAGTTGCCCTGCTTGCCGCGGTCGAAGTCGCCGACGAAGAGCTTTGCCTCAGCGTACGTGCCCGCGTACGGCACGACCAGGGTGAACCTGGACACCACGCTCAGGCTCGCGGCGATTTGGCCGCCGGCCCGGGAGTGCTCCTGCACGACCACCTTGCCCTCCACGCGTCCCTGCACCGAGGCTGACCGCGGCTGGCGGAGCGTGACCGTGACGAACGCCTCTCGCTGGCCCGAGGAGAAGGAAAGGGCGTCGCGGTCGAGGGAGAGGAAGGGTGCCAGGTCGCCGATGACGTAGAGATTGACTGTTTTCTGCGCGCCCTCATTGTTGAGTATCTTGAGCTGGTAGGTGTGCGTCTGGCCCGGCTCGAACACGCGCTCCTGGCTGCTCGGCACGACGCCGAGGGCCATGACTGAGGAGGAGCAGAGCACGAGGACGATGAGGAACAGGCATGGCTGGGCGACGGGGTGGCGCATGCGCATTTTCAAGGGGGACATAGTATAAAAAGATGATGAAAAGAGAAGAACGTCATGGTGCGCAGCCCGTCTCGCGGGTCAGCGCGTTGATCGTCTGCTTGCCTTGCAGGACGAGCGCGTCGTCGCCCTCGCCGATAATCCACGTCGGGTAGACCGTGATGTCGTTGCAGGCGGCAGACGCCTCCCCTCCTGTCGGGTCGCAGTCCACATATGTGATCTCGTCGAACGCGCCGCCGAGGAGCCCTTTCTGGTCGTCCACGTCCGGCGCCCAGGACACGCCGTACAGCACCGCTCCTTGCTCTGCGAGGCATTTGCCGAAGTTGCCTTCCCTGACCGGCTTGGTGTCTTCGACTTCTACCTGGACCTCTTCTTCCTGCGCTTCTTCTTCCTCTGCGGTCAGCGGCGCCGTGACGGGAGGTAGCCCTTCCTTCGGATACTTCTCGATGGTGGCGTCGTCTCGGAGCTCGTCGATGTATCTGCGCACTTCGAGCGCTCCTCGTTCCTGCACGATCACTGCTTCCAGCTCGTCGCGCACCTCGTTCAGGGTCTGCGTGGTCGCTTCCCAGTGGTCGACCTTCCACATGATGTGCTGGCCGAACTGGGTCTCCACGATGGCGGTCTCGTTCACGTCCATGTCGAACGCTGCTTCCTCGAATGCTTCCACGTACTGGCCGTTCTGTGCGACCGCGTATTCGCCGCAGGTCGCGATGCTGCCGCCGTCGTCGGAGTAGTTGGTGACGAGGGTGCAGAAGTTATTGAAATCGTCGGCGATCATGCCCTTGACGTCTGCTGCTCGTGCTTCGAGGGCTTCTGCCGTCTCGTTCCCTTCGGGTGCGAGGAGGATGTGTCGGATGATGGCTTGTTCCGGCACCTCGTAGAGTTCGCCGCTCTCGTTGTACGCCGCTTCGAGGTCTTCGTCGGTGACGATGATTTCGCTGTACACGGTGTCGTTGATGAGCTTTGAGACGAGGAGTTGCTTCTTGTTGTTCTCGTCGAATGCTTCCCTGGTCGTGCCTTGGAGCGCGAGGCTGTTCTCGAGCTGCGCTTCGGTCATCCCGAACATGTCGAGGAGGGAGGCTGTGTAATCGTCGAGTTCCTCGTCGGTTACCTTGTAGCCTTGCTCTTCTGCTTCTTGGAGGAGGAGTTCTTGTTCTATGAGTTGTTCGAGGATGACTTCTTCGTCCGCTTGTGCTTGCACGGTTGGCGGCAGGGTGTCGTATATCTGTTCTACTTCGTCCCAGTAGATGGGTTGGTTGTTCACGAGCGCCGCTACTCGTTGCTCTTCTCCCGTCTCGGTCGGTGTTTGTTGTAGCGAGAGGTAGATGACGGCTGCGATGATGAGGAGGCCGATGACGAGGAGGAGTGCCCAGAGCCAGTTGCTGCTCGGCGCTTCCTTTGCTGGGGCTTTCTTCTTGGGTTTCGGCTTCTTTGCCTTCTTTTTCTTCTTCGGGGTGACTGGCTTCTTCGGCGTCTTCTTCTTGGTCGCTTTCTTCTTGGGTTTCTGCTTCTTCTCTTCTGGTTCTTTGACTTCCAGCGGCTCGTCCGGTATGAGTGGTTCCCCTTCTTGTGGGATATTGATTTCTATGTAATCTTCATCTTGGTGCTTGTCGTCTGCCATGCGATTCCACCTATCGGGTTTGTTTGTCTACACCCCTCAAGGATAACAAAATACGTTCCTTATTTAAGCTTTACTGTTTGTGCTCTGTGGGGAGTGGTGAGAGGGGATTTGTGGGTGGTTCCTACGAATTAATTGCTTTATAGAAAATAAAGAACGTCCAATTAATGACCATAAAGAAAAAAATGAACACAAGCTTTAAATACGGGGTACACTTCCCCCGACACAAAGCTTACCTGAAACAAGCGGGGAGCGGCACAAACGTGCCACCAATGACCCGACAACACACGTAAGCTCACAGCCCGGCACGAGAGTACTCGGGTGAGAAGGCATCCGCCTTGTCAATGAGCTCGGACCGCCACAAGCGGTCCCCGCAAGGGAGAGTTAGTGTCCCGGGCGACAAACACCCATCACAGTCGCTATTCAGCAACAAGACAAGCTGAACATCAATCATCACTTTCATTTCAAGACCATTCATGTTCACAACGATAGCAAGACAGGAAAACAAGGAGTCTTGCATCGCTACAGCTTGTTCTGAAACAGGATAGTGCCGCACCAGGAGCGTTGTACACCATTATGGCAAGAACCGCACAAGCACCAACAGCCGTGCTTGGGCCTGAAGCCAAAAAAAAAAGGAGAGATCAACATGGCAAAAATCGCACAAGTATCAGCAAAATACATCGTCCACGCCAGCATCCACATCGACGGCGTCGTCGACCGACCAGACGTCATCGGCGCCATCTTCGGCCAGACAGAAGGACTGCTCGGCGCAGACCTCGAACTGCGAGAACTCCAAAAATCAGGACGCATCGGCCGCATCGAAGTCAACGTGGACACCAAAGGAGGAAAGACCAACGGCGAGATCATCGTACCATCAAGCCTCGACAAAGCGGAGACCAGCATCATCGCAGCAGCGCTGGAAATCATCCAACGCATCGGCCCCTGCAACGCGAAGATCAAATCGGAAAAGATCGAAGACATCAGGATCAGCAAACGGCAACACGTCGTGGAACGCGCCAAGCAACTACTGCGAGGGCTCATGGACACCAGCATGCCGGACAGCCAAGAAATAGCGGACGAAGTCGCCTACTCCGTCCGCGTCATGGAAATACAAGAATACGGCAAGGAACGGCTGCCCGCCGGACCAGCCATCGACGAAAGCGACGAGATAGTCGTCGTCGAAGGACGAGCAGACGTCCTGAACCTGTTGAAGCACGGCTTCAAGAACGCCATCGCCGTCGGCGGCACCAACGTACCCAAAGCCATCGCCGACCTCTGCAAAGAGAAGACCGCCACGGCGTTCGTGGACGGCGACCGAGGAGGCAACCTCATCATCCAAGAGCTCGTCGCGGTCACCGAAGTCGACTTCGTCACCAAGGCGCCGGACGGCAAAGAAGTCGAGGAACTCACAAAGAAAGAGATCCACAAGGCGCTGCGAGGACAAATCGCGTACGAACAGTACAAGCTGGAACACAAAGAGCAACCCCGACAACAAGGAAGATACTCACGGCCACAGCCAAGAGCGCCGCAGAGACAGCAAGGGAGAGAGACATCCCAGCAGCAAGCAAAAGAACCGCCAAAGCCCAAGGCGAAGAAGCGAGCAGCCACCGACAAGGAGAAAGAGACGTTCAACAAGATGCTCGAAGACCTCATCGGCACCCGAGGCGCATACATCCTCGACGAGAAGCTGAACATCCTCGGCAAAGTGCCCGTCTCAGAACTGCAGAGCACGGTCAAATCGTTGAGCAGCGGCATCTACGCGGTCATCTTCGACGGCTCTATAGACAAAGACGTCATCAGCGTTTGTGAACGGGCAGGCGTGAGCTTCCTCACCGGCATGGACGCGAAGGCGAAGACGTCGGCATCAGTGATGATATTCACGAGCGACGACTTCTGAAACTATTTTTTATACATTTTTCCTTGAGAAAATGACGATTAGGCTCCGACCACAAGAAATGGAAGATGCGGAACGATTCTTCGAAATACTTGACAACAAGAACTTCATATTCTTCGAAGTCATGCTCGAAAGCGTAGAGGACGAACGGGCATGGCTGGAGAAAAGCTTCGAACGCAAGAAGAACAACCAAGAGCACAACTACACCATACTGCTCGATGAAAAAATCATCGGGGGCTGCGGCATCAAGATACGGCAGCACCGCCAGTTCATCGGAGAGATAGGATACTTCATCGACGAGGAGCACTGGAGGAAAGGCATCGCCACCGAAGCCACGAAACGGCTTGAGAAGATAGGATTCGAAGAACTCGGCCTCAACAGGATAGAAGTCTGGATGCACCCCGACAACAAGGGATCGGAAAAGGTCGCCGTCAAATCCGGCTACAAGAAAGAAGGCTTCATGAGGAAATGCGTTTTCAACAAAAGAAAACAAGGATACCAAGACGCATTACTCTACGCCAAGACGAAAAAGGATTACCTGGCAAGCCAAGCGACTTCTTCAGTGTCAAAATCATAGCAACCAGCAAGTTCTTCCGCCGCACCAGCATTGTTCGAGAACGTGTGTTGCAAGAAAGGGACGTCACGCAACGCATCCCTCGCCGAGCAATGCGATTTCTCAGCAATCTTCTCAGCAATGGCCTGCTTCTTCCTGTTCTTCTGGTTCGCTAACCATATCTTCAGCAACCGGTCGCTCCGCTCATACGAGGCCACACCAGGATACTTCTCATCCTTCGCAACAGCGACACCGGCAGTGAGCAAGTCATACGCGTACACATAGAACCGGTAATGCTGCCACCTCCTTATCCTTCCCAAGAACCTGTCGGCCTCTGCCAACGCGTCGAACCCGCGATACAAATCCAACGGTTTCGCGTACTCCAACGGCAGGTTGTGATCCACCCAGAGCATGACCTTGTCGACGTCCTCATCAACCCTATCAAAAGCTCCCCTCGCCACCTCTGCCCGCGTGGATTTCAGCACCCTGAGCAGCGCTTGCTGCATGCGCTCCGACTTGTCGCGACCGCCGAGCAAACCCAAACCCTTCACCTTTAAGGAACCGTCACCACTGAACGACTGCGCGTCATTGATCGCGGCGCGCAAGTCGCCGCCGGCACCCATCGCGACCTTGGTCACCGCCTCCTCCTCAAAAGCTATCTTTTCTCTTCTCAAAATCTCTTTCAGCCTGGCGGTGACATCCCGGTACGGCAACGGCTTGAACTCCACCAGCTCGCACGCCTTCCGCAGAGCAGAGAACTTCTTGTGATAAGGATCATAACCGGTGATGATGACTGGATAGATGCTGCCCTTGATGACCCTGAGCAGTTCAGGGATGCCGCCGCGGTCCTTCGTGCCGCTAAGACCATCAACTTCATCGATCAAGATCAGCTTACTCGTGCCGAACAACGATCCCTGCTTGACCGCGCCGCCGATCAACCCATGAATCGCGTCCTTGTTACGACTGTCAGAAGCGTTCACCTCAAGCAACTCCAAGCCTCGTTCCGCAGCGAACGCCAACGCCGTCGTCGTCTTGCCCGTGCCGGGATCGCCCCACAACCAGACGGGCTTCGACTTCCGGGACCAGTTCTGAAGGAACGATTCCACTAAAGCAATGGCCGACGGATGGCCGGCTATCTCGGCAGGGCTTACAGGCGTGTACTTCTTGATCCATGGCTCACCCATGGAATTGAGGAACATCCTCTGCTATTAAAAGGCTTGGTTTAAAGAAAAAACATTATGAATGAGCGACCACTCACCACTACCCTATGACACTCACCTGGCTGCTCAAGGCACGACAAAAAGGCCTTGAGAGAGAGCTCCCAAAAGTGAACTTCTTACGCAGCACAAGAAAATTAGGCAGGAACATCTACGCATTCACCATGGAGCAATCAAGAAGGTCTATGCGCATCGTCGGCAGGCTACGTGAGGTAAGTTTCAGGCATGCGGGAGGCGGCACCGGCAAAGTCAAGGACATCGACGCGCACGACCGGCACAAGACCAATCCATACACCCAGCTCATTGTCTGGGACCAGCAGGACAGGCAGATCGTCGGCGGCTACCGCTACCAGCTCTGGAGGAACGCACCGCGGGACAAACAGGGCAACCTTGACGTCTCCACGACGCACTACTTCAACTTCTCAGAGCGATTCATGGAAGCGTACGCCCCGTATGTCATCGAGCTCGGCAGGTCGTTCGTCACCCCTGAATACCAGGCAAGAAACCGCAAGTCCATCTACTCGCTCGACAACCTCTGGGATGGGTTGGGAACGCTCATCGTGATGTACCCTGACATGCGTTACTTCTTCGGAAAAATCACCCTCTACCCGGACAAGAATCCCCATTCGAAACCATTCATCTACGCATTGTTGGACAAGCACTTCCGTGATGAGGAAGGACTGCTCACCCCGAAACCCAAACTCGCCGTCGACGAGAAGGATCACGAAACCCTTGAACGCCTCCTCAAAGATGTTCCTGATGACATCAACAAGCAATTAGGGTTCCTCGGAAAGTATGTCATCGACCACTTCAAGGAGCAAATACCGCCCCTGTTCAGCAGCTACGCGAAGCTCAGCGGCAAGATGAAAGTGTTCGGCACCGCGGTGAACAAGGACTTCGGCAACGTCGAAGAGACCGCCATCCTCATTCCCATCAAGGAGATAGACCCGAAGATGCTGGAACGGTACACGAATTTCTAAGCATACGGCTGCCCATAACCGTGCGGGCTTGACTGCAAGGAAACCCGCTTCAATATGATAAGAATGAAATTCTTATACGGCTGCCGGGATTCGAACCCGGGTGACGACCTCACTCCATCGGTTCTCCGCGAGCTTGACCGAAGGAAATCTGCTTCGGTGTCAACGGACGAAACCGTTGGGAGGGTCGTATCATACCGCTAGATCACAGCCGTATGGATGCGGATGGCAGGATTCGAACCTGCGAAAGCACTAAGCTACAAGGCCCTGAACCTTGCCCCTGAAGTCTGAGAACGTAGAAAACGCGTTCTACGAACTCATTTGACCGCTCGGGAACACCCGCATAAGGTGAATGGGCCTGGCCGGAAGTTCGACGCAGTCGAACGCGGGAAGCATTCGGCTGACGCTCTCGAACCGGCGATCTCTGCCATGTGAGGGCAGCATCCTAGCCACTAGACCACAGGCCCATTGCTGCTGAGAGATTGTGACGATGTTTAAAAGCCTTACTCAAAATTATGTTCCATAAAGAAATTAATTAGACGAAAAAAAAGAAAAATCATTTCGTCGCCACGATAACAACACCGGCAACGATGGTCAACGCATGTATCAACGTCGTGAAGATACCCGTACTCACGCCGAGGAATGGCAACACCCCGATAATAATCAGGAAAATACCGATCCACTTATGCACATCAAAGCTTTTCTTCGCCATTAGTGTTTCACCTCGCTATAATAGGAAAACGCCCTTTTTCCTAATGTTTTAACACGATCAGAGATAATCCTTGACTCTTGTAACTCCTGTAAGGATAACCATTGAAAATCCTCGGCTTCGGAAGCTTGCAAAACAACACGATCATCATCGGTCGTAGCGACAAAATCTATCGTCACTTCAGCACCATCCTTGCCAGCATACGATGCCACCCTAAACGGCAACGGCAATTCCTCACTGTACTCAGTATTTTCCACCAAAGGAGCAGGCCCAATTACCGTAATGGAAAGACCAACCTCTTCCTGCACCTCTCGACGTAACGCATCCAGGAGATGCTCTTCAGCTTCGACGTGACCACCAGCAGGCAACCAACCACCGGTACGCTTGTGCAAGACTAATAATACTCTCTCTTGATAGAAAATCCACGCCGCCACCATTGCCTGAATCATACCATCGCAAGAAACCACAAACATATAAAAAACCTCTCATTATTCCAAGACTATGCTCATCGGCGTCGTCGGCAAGGCCAACACCGGCAAAAGCACGTTCTTCAAAGCAGCCACACTCATGGACATAGAAATAGCCAACTACCCCTTCGCGACGATAAAACCCAACCAAGGCATCGGTTTTGTCAGCGTACCCTGCGTGGACAAGGACTTCGGCGTACAATGCGACCCGAAGATAGGCTACTGCCGAGAACACCAACGATTCATCGCCGTGGACATGATCGACGTCGCAGGACTGGTACCAGGAGCGCACGAAGGCAAAGGCATGGGGCTCGAATTCCTGAACGACCTCAACCAAGCAGACTGCCTCATCCACGTGATCGACGCGAGCGGCAGCACGAACGAAGGCGGCGAACCGGGAGCCACCGGCAGCTACGACCCGGCCAAGGACATCGCCTTCCTGGAAGAGGAATTAGACCACTGGTACCTCAACCTCCTGAAAAAGCCGTGGGAGAAGTTCGCACGAGCCACCGCACAGACCAACGAGGACGCGGCCAAGGCGTTGCACAAGCAGTTCTCAGGACTCGGCAGCACCGAGGACATGATAAAATCATTACTGAAGCAAACCAGTTTAGAGAACAAAAAACTGAACGAATGGAGCGAGAAAGAGCTCTTCGCATTCGCCAAAGCGTTACGCAAACACACGAAACCGATGATCATCGCCGCGAACAAGCTGGACCTGCCGAACGCACAAGAGAACCTGAAAAAACTCAAGGAACGATTCCCTGAGCACACCATCGTCGGCTGCAGCGCGGTCGCAGAGCTGGCGCTGAAAGAAGCGGACAAGCAACAATCCGTCACCTACTTGCCGGGCGACGACCACTTCGACGTCAAAGGAGAGCTGAACGAGCAGCAGCAGAAAGGACTGGACTACATCAAGACGAACGTCCTGGAGGAGCACGGCTCGACAGGCGTCCAAGACGTCATCAACACCGCAACGCTCGACACGTTGGACAACATCGCGGTCTGGCCGGTCGCCACGAACAAGCTCACCGACAAAGACGGCAACGTCTTACCAGACGTATTCTTACTACCAGCAAAAAGTACCGCTATAGAATTCGCGTACAAGGTGCACACCGACTTCGGCAAGAACTTCATCAGAGCGATACACCTCCAAACGAAAAAGACAGTCGGCAAAGACTTTGCACTACACCATCGAGACGTGATAGAGATTGTCGCAGACAAATGAAGCACACAAAACAGTAGCGATCATCGCGCCGTACGACGAGCAAGGAAGGATACTCCTGCAAGAACGAATACCAAAGTTCGGCGAGAAATGGGGGTTCTTCGGCGGCCACATCGAACCCGGAGAGACCAAGGAGGAGGCGCTCATCAGGGAAATACAGGAAGAGCTCGACCACAAACTGCAACGATACGAGTACCTCGGCGAGTTCACCAGCGAGTACAGACCAGGACGGACCGCGACAAGACACCTCTTCATCACGCCGCTCTGGGAAAAACCAGTAAACCTCGACGTCAGGGAAGGGAAAGGCGCAAGCGTCTTCACCTTGGAACAAGCAAGAAAACTCGCACTCATACCAGGCGACGAGGAAGGACTGCTACTGACGGAGAAAAAGCTGCGAGAAAAAGGGATCATTCCTTCTTGATCAAGCCGTACTTCTCCAGCACGGCCTTGTACCGCTGGAAATCATCAGACGCCTTGAACGCCTGCATGTCCGTGTGCGGCAATTTCTCCAACCAGCCGTGCAACAACTTCAAGACGTGCTTCACATCCTCATCAATGGGCGGCGACGCCGCCAACGCGTCCTCCGACGACTCGCCCTCTGCGGCACGGCGGGAAGAACGCATGCTCTTCAAGAAGCGAGACCACAACGACTCCCTCTTCTCCTCCAATTCCTCGATCTCATGATCGACCTCCTCGACCTCGTCCTCCATGTCCTCCAAGACCTTGGCCTCGGTCTCAGGCAAGTCCTCAGGCACCTGCTCCTCAGGCACTTTGCGCTGGAACAAGGAAGACAACCAGCCAGCGAAGCCCGCGCCGGGCCTGGCATCCTCATACTCCACGAAGACCTCTTCCTCGGACACCTCGTCAGGCACCTTCTCGACCACAGGCTTCTTCTTGGACGCACCGACAAAACGCTCCCGCTTCCCAGAAACCTTGATGATATAATCATTCATGTCGTCATTGAACGTCTTCGCGATAGTGACCACCCCAAAATGGCTGGGACTGATGATGCGACGCGCCTATTTAAAGGTTTTGCTTTGCGAAAAGAAGGAAATATAAAGCACGAGAACTCCTTCCGCCGCGTGCCACAACCCAACAAACAAAGCAAGCAAGAGCGAAAACCGGCAGGGCTCGCCGTCGCAGCGTTCGCCCTCGGCATCGCCAGCATCGTCCTGCCATTCATCGGGCTCGCTCTCGCCATCCTCGGCATCGTCTTCGGCATCGTCATCCTGTCCAAGCGCGAGCCGGGCAAAGGGTTTGCCATCACCGGCATCGTCACCGGCGGCGCATCCATCGTCCTGCACGTCATCGGCATTATCATCATCTTCTCGCTCGCGACCAACGCGGCAGAGGACCCCGTAGGATTTCTTGATAAGATACCGGGCGTGAGTGGCTGCACCATCGACGACGCGTTCAGCTGCGACTACGCGCTCACCGAGAACGGCGTCACCATCGAGTTCACGAACGAGCGGCCGGGCACGACTACCATCAACAGCGCGGAAGCCATCGTCACCAAGGACTTCACCACGCCAGAGGACGCCGTCGAATGCAAAGGGGAAGGAGCACACACCATCGGCTACGAGGAAGCAGCCAACATCACCCTCACCTGCGACGGCCAACCATTGCAGGACGCACTGATAGCGTTCACGTTCACCTACCAAGACGACGCGTCCCTCTTTGGCAGGGAAGGCAGCGGCATCATCGTCCCCTAACGCAGGAAGTAAGGCAGCAAGAAGAATATCAGCAACGCCAACAGGATGAAGGCGAAGACCACCCGCAGCACCGCGCCCTGCTTGTCACGAGCGCCGTCACGGTCCATCATCTTCTTCTCACGAGGAGACATACGGCCCATCATCCGATCGATGCGTTTCCGACCCATGCGGCTGCTAGCGCAACGAGAGTTTATAAAGGTTACGAGAAAAGAAGAGTGGGGACACTGGGATTCGAACCCAGAGCCATCGGTATCACCACTTGTTTATCATCGGTCACAAGGACCTCAACGCTCCAAAATACTGGAGCCGATGATTTTAGCCAGATTAAACTATGTCCCCCGACTCTTCAGAACCAGTAGAACAAGGGTTTATTTAAAAACTTTCTCACAATTTATGCTGTAAAGCCGCTCCCATGACGTCTGCCTTGGTCACGATACCTATGACAACGCCTTTATCCAAGACCAAGACTGAGTTATACGCTTGCAGTAGGGGAACAATTGCGTTGACTAAGGTCGCTTTATCCACCAATGGCGGTGGCGGCGACATGACATCATGCAAGGTTGCAGTGGCTAACTCCTCAACGTGTTCTAGAATAGAGGTCTCTGTCACCCGTCCGACAACAACACCTTTGTCGATGACAGGTAATTGCGAGATGCCGCGTTTCCGCATCACGTTAATCGCTTCCAATACTGGCGTCTCCGGCGGGAATGAGAGCACGTTCCTGGACATGACCTGTTTCACCATCGCTCCGGTCGGGGTCTCTGCTGCCAACGCTTTCGCGATCTTCCGCGCGTTCGATAACGACGGGTCGATTTTACCCGTCTCTATCTTCGCGATCAATGACTGCGAGACGCCCGCTTTCTTCGCCAGGTCATGCTGCGACCATCCTAGGTTAGTGCGGAGATGGTTCAATTGCGCCAGGTCAAGCAAGGATTCCATGCGGTGACAGAAACCACTACCCCTATAAAAATATTCTTATCAGAATAATATTTGCACAAACTATTAAAAACAACCGCAGAACCGTGCAACAACACAAGGAGATACCATGATCATCACCAGCGAATCAGTGACCGAAGGGCACCCTGACAAGATCTGCGACAACATCAGCGACGCCATCCTCGACAACATGCTCAAGCAAGACCCGGACAGCAGGTGCGCCGTCGAGACCGCGACGAAGAACGGCATGGTCATCCTCCTCGGAGAGATACGCACAGAAGGCTACGTCGACTTCCAAAAAGTGACGAGAGACACCCTCAAGAAGATAGGCTACACCGACCCGAAATTCGGCATCGACCACCAAGACTGCGCCGTGCTCGCCAGCGTGCAGGAACAGAGCCCGGACATCGCGCAAGGCGTCGATAGCGACACGGAAGAAGAACAAGGAGCAGGCGACCAAGGCATGATGTACGGTTACGCCACGGATGAAACACCCGAATTGATGCCCTTGCCCATCACGCTAGCGCACAAGTTGACAAAAAGACTGGCGGAAGTGCGCACAACAGGCAAAATACCGAACCTCGGACCGGACGGCAAGAGCCAAGTCTCCGTCGAGTACGAGAACAACCGCACACCGAAAAGAGTCACCGCGGTCGTCATCGCGCAACAACACACCACCGAAATCAGCGAGAAAGAACTGCGAGAAGCGATCATGCAACACGTCATCACCCCAGTGATCGGCGACTGGACCGACGAGCAGACCAAGTACCACATCAACGCCACCGGCAAGTTCGTCATCGGCGGCCCGGAAGGAGACGCAGGCCTGACAGGCAGGAAGATCATCGTGGACACGTACGGCGGCGTCGGCAGCCACGGCGGAGGAGCGTTCAGCGGCAAGGACGCCAGCAAAGTAGACAGGAGCGGAGCCTACGCCGCCCGGTGGGTGGCCAAGAACGTGGTCGCCGCAGGGCTCGCGAAACGATGCGAGATACAACTTTCTTATGCGATCGGCGTGGCAGCACCCATCAGCATCTACGTCGACACGCAAGGCACCGGCAAAGTGAGCAACAAGAAGCTACAACAAGCCATCGAAAAAGCGTTCGACCTACGGCCAGGAATCATCATCAAAGACCTAGGACTCAAGAAACCCATCTTCAGCCAGACAGCGGCGTACGGCCACTTCGGACGGAAAGAGTTCCCCTGGGAAGCAACCAACAAGACAGAAGAGCTCAAGAAAGCGACCAAGGACTAATCCGTCATAGACCATTGCTGGTCATCGACGAGCCCAAGCACTCCACGCAAGACTCCTCAAAGACGCGTCGTACGGCATCAAAAGCTTCCGATGAAGGAATCTACCAAGAAAGCAACCCGTCAAGAGAAATGATGCGCAAAGAACATCACTGCTTCTTCATCTTCTTAGCAACCCTCTTCTTCAACGGCCGCTTCGGCGCGGGCGGCTCCTCCTTCACCTCGAGCATGGCCACGAGCCAGATGACGAACACCAACGCCAACAACAACACCAAGTTCACATAGCCGCAATACTTGCTGTACAACGACCAGCAAGTGTACTCGACCCTATCAACCACTTCCAGCGACAATCGCGAGCTCTCCGTCACGCCGCCGAAGCCGTCATACGCCGTAATCCTGAACCTTCGCGTACCGACCCAGTCCTCTTCAGGGACAAAGACGGCGGTGTCATTCCGCACGGCCACAAAAACATTCTCGACATCGCTGACCGTGAAGGACAACAAGTCATCATCAGGATCGACGAAGTACTGCGACATGTTCAGCTCATAGGACGTGTCCTCGGCGAACCTGACCAGCAAAGGATCATCGCTCGCCTCGACAGGCTCATACAACGCCGGCGGCAAGCCCTGCACGAGCAAGAAGACCGCCACGGCCAACAACCACAACCCCAGCAAGCCGAACAGCAACGGGTTGCTGCGTCGCCGACGCTTCTGCGGACGGGCCAACACGTACACGACACCGGCAACGAGCAAGGCGAGCAGCGCGACGCTCACGAACTGGCACGGATACGCAGCAATCAATCCGACACAGCGCTCCGCAACCTTCGCAACGAATCCTTGGCCGTGCACCCGCACAGCAAAGGGATGCACGTACGTCAACACCCGCTCATCATCGACGCTCTCGACGAACACCAGCAAAGAGCCCTCATACCGGCCAAGGACGTCGCTCTCGTCCTGGTACATCAACATCGTGACGTTCGCGCGCTCACCAGGCGCCAACCAGAACTCGTCGGTCGCCGCGTCGATCTCCAACCAGCCAGGGCCGTCAAACGCCACGTCGTACGTCGTCGTATCCAACCCATTGTTGGCCAGGACGAGCACGAACTCACCCGCCTGATCAGATAAGCGCACCTCGTTGTACGCCAAGCCCGGCTGGTAGCACGCGTACTCATCGACAAAGGAGACGGCGATCGTGTCCTCGCCGACGACATCCTTGCCATCGACCGACGCACGGACCTGCAGCACCGTCTCGACAGCGTTCTCCGCAGGGATGTCCAAGACCAAAGAGAGGTCAGCGGTCTGGCCAGGGCCCAACACGAGATGCTCCTGCTCGAACGAGGCGAACGGCGACCCCGCAACCGCGACGGTAACGTTCTCCTCCATCGTGCCCGTGTTCTCCACCAACACCGGGTACTCGCGATACCCAGCGCAGTCAACGATGTGCTCCTGGACGTCCACGTTGATCGACACGCCGTAGCACGTGTTAACGATGACATCGGCCGTGATCGTCTTCCTGACCCCGCCGATAGTGTTCTGCGCATGCAAGCCGATAGTATGATTGCCCGCGTCAGCGGCGCCCGGCGCCGCGGTCAGCATGATGACCTCTTCCTCGTCAGCAGCAATGGTCACGTTGCGCTTCTCCAGCGAGAAGAAGGTGGGCGCCTCCAACCACAAGGAGAAGTCGTTCGAGAACAACGCGTCGTTCCTGATCGTGACCGGCAGCTCCGCCACGTCCTGGGCGCACACGTCCTCTATCGTGGCGCCGAAGAAGTAATCGTACCCTTCCAGCACGGTCAGGTCATGCGACAACTCCGCGGCGAGCTCGTTCTGCTCAGCCGCCACGTGGAACGGGATGGCGAAATCCCCTGAAAGGGCGCAATCAAGGGTCATCGTCGCGTTCGCGACGCCTGACTGCTCGGGAGGCAGGATCAAGGTCTGATAAGGATTGTCGAAGTACTCGTCGTAGCGTTCGCCGCCGAACCACAGCTCGTACGTCTCGGTGAACACGCCCGTGTTCTCCACCAAGACTTCGTACGTCACCGGCGTGCACGGCATGACCGGCTCGTCCTGGCTGACGGACAACGACGCCTCGAGGTTCTGGCACTTGCCCACCTCCAAGGTCTTCTCGAACACGAACCGGTTGCCGAAAAGGTCATCCACCCGGAACGTGACGTCCTTGGAGAACTCGTCGCCGCAAGGAGCGTTGATGAACAGGTAGACAACCTTCGTCTCGCCGGGCAGCAGCTCGAACGAGGTCTCGCTCAACGACACGAGTTCCGGATGAGAAAAGGTGATCATGTACTTGCTCGTGAACCGGCCGCTGTTGCGGATGACGAACTGGTCCATGAACGGCTCGCACTGGCATAACGCGATGGATTCCGCGCCTGGGGACACGGAGAACGCGTCGCCGACAGGATACGTGATAATGGAGAGCTCTGCGATGACAGGAGCAGCTATGATGAGTAGGAAAAGAATCATGAGCTGCGCTGCTTTCATCATCGTTGCCCCAAAATAATCATAAAGGAGAGGAAAAAAGAAGAAAAAAAGAAGACTCCTTTGTTTCCAGCGTACCCTAATAGTACGTCTGGGCTTCCTCGTCGTCCTCGCGGTCGCCTCGGAGCTTGTTGAAGCCGATGATCAGTCCGAGGATGATCAGGATGATCACCAAGACTATCAGGCCGATCTCGAGGCCGCGTCGGAGGCTGTCATAGGACTGCACGTCGCCGCCCTCGTTGATGTTCGCCGTGAGCACGACCTGCTTCGTGTCCTCCTCGCTCTCCACGGACAGCTTGAACACTTGTGCGCCTGGCTGCGCTTCCTCGTCCGCCGCGACGTACATGTACACGGTTTTCACGCTCTCCGGCTGGACGACCACGACTGCTGCCGGGTCGAACCGGACCGTGCCCCATGCGTCGACGCCTGATGCGGTCAACGTGTATGTCTTTGCGGTGCTGCCAAGGTTGCTGACCATGACCGGATAGACGCCGCCCGTGGTGCCCATGACGACTTCTTGGCTTTCAGGGACCGTCACGACGGTCTTGCCGGTCGGCTCCTCGGTCGTCGGCACGTCCACTTCGCAGACGCCGCCTTCAAGCACAGTGATGCTCAAGGTTTCTGTGGATTCTCGGTACTTGTCGAACTTCAACGTCGCCTCGGCGGTGTAGGTGCCGGGCTCTGCGCATTTCGGGATGCGGAGGAGGAGTTCCTCGAACGTTTCCGTCTCGTCAGCGACGATCTCATCCAGGGTCTCATCGTCAGCGATGCCGAGGTCAGGGATACTGACTTTGACGTAGACATCATCAAGGTCGTCGTCGCCGTAGTTCTCCACCTTCACCTTGAAGCTCAGAGGTCGGCCTGCCTCGACGATATTGCTCGGCATGACCGTAAATTCTTTTATCTGCACCGCTTCGTCTGCGTCGACGCCGCGGATGCGGAGCTGGTAGACTTGCTCGAAGCTCGTGTCATCTTCGTTGCTGACGCGGATGCGGATCTTGGTGTCCTTCTTGTCCATATCCATAGGGACTTGGAGCTTGAGGTCGAACTTGTCCGCGGTGTTCGCTTCGAGGTCGAACGAACGGGTGACGTCGCTGACCAGGTGTCGCTCATACGTCGCGTAGCGGTAGCCGCTGATGTACGCCTCGATCTGGGCGTTCTCCACTGGTGCGGTCGCGTTCACCTTGACGGTGATCTCAATCTCTTCACCGCGGTCATACTTGTCCGCGATGGCGACATTGTCTGTGTAGTAAGTGTCGCCGTCAATCTCGACGTACATGACCTCTAATGGCACTGTCGCCGCGCTTGCAAACGCGCTCGCCATGACTGCTGTGAGAAGCATGACGATCAATGTTAAACCGGTTTTGCTGTTCATATCATATACCCCCTAGCATCGTTGTGGTTTATAAGGTTATGAGCTCTTGTGCTCGAGGAAGTGAAACATCGTCTCATATATAAACCTTTTGCTTTTGTAACTATTCTTGAGTAGATACGGATTGCTTTTTTCCTCGAAATCAAGAGGAATAAGCCATCTATCACTACTCCACAACCTCCACCCAACGGTGCAACGAACGGCGAATATCACCATTCGAGACCGTGATTTCCGTATAATACTCGCCAGGAGCAGCGTCCCAAGGGATGAACACGTCCAAAGACTTCGTCTCCCGCCTGCCATCCCGCAACGAGAACTGGGAGCTCTTCTGCTGCACACCCAGCTCAGGCACGGTGAAACCGACACGGATATTATCGACATCCTCATCCAAGGCGTTCTCCACCACCACTTCAACAGTAACGAAATCACCGGGCAGGACAGACACATCACCCGTACTGCCATACGTACTGATAGACATGACCTTCAAGCCATGCTCAGCGCCGCGGTGCGGCGGCAGGTTCCACTCGCTCGCATCATCAGGCGACGAGCAACCAGGGTCGGCCATGTCCACCAAGCCGTCACCATCATTGTCCCTGCCATCAGCGCAAGCGACGATATACGGCTCCCTGACAACATGGATGACAATCGTATCAGTAGTGACATTACCCTCATCGTCCGACACGTTCAACGTCACCGTGTACGTGCCCCGATCCTCATACGTTACGGACACGTTCACACCAGACGCGATGATAACACGGCCATCACCGAGACCCCACCGATACGTATCGATAGCGCCGCCGTCAGGGTCGATGGCGAACGCGCCGAACACGGTCGGCACGCCCTGATACACCAACGCGCCGTCAGCAGGCGTCGTGATATACGCAATCGGCGGCAAATCCATCCAGACAACCTCGAAGGTGAACGTCTCCTCATCATAATCGAAACCATCGGTCACATTCACCGTGACCGTGAAAACACCCTCAGTCACCGGTGTGAACGAGATGACGCCCGTGCTCGGATCAATATCGAACAAGTCGGTGTCATCATCGAAGAGCAAGACGTCATTGTCCACGTCAGACGCGTTCACATCAAAAAAGAACGGCACGCCACGAATGGCGACGAGGTCACCGATGGGATCCAACACTGGAGGATCGTTCACGCTCGTCACCGTCACGACAACGACGTCGCCCACGACGCTCCCGTCACCGTCATCGGCGAGGAACGTGACGGTCTCCACGCCGAACCAGTCGGCAGGCGCGGACAAGCTGACGAGGTGCGTGTCAGGGTCGATGGAGATGTTCACGAACGTGTTGCCGGTGAAGCTCCACTCGATGTCGGCGTCATCGGTCTCCAGGTCATCAGCGTAATCATCCAAGTCGAACGAGGCGCCGGCGCTGTCCTCAGCGAAGGTGACATCAGGGATGTTGTCCACGACGATCTCATTGTTCAGTATGATGATAGGCAGCGTCGCCTGGCCGCCGCGATTCCCTTGGTAGGAGAACACGAAGACTACATGCCAGCCGAGGTTGTCATCAAGTAAGGGTAAGTTCGGGACATGATAATAATAGGTGCCGTTCGGCGTGGCAGGCTCGCCATCCACGATAGTCACGCCGTCCGCCACGCCGTCGTAGGCGTCAAGATCTATCCGTCCCTGCCCAGTCTCATTATTATACATATAGACCTGGGTGATCAAGCCGGGCATCTTCGTGCCGTTATCCTTGTCCACCACGTCAAACTTGACGTAGAACGGCTCACCGCGGTAGAACGCCTGGTCCGAGACGGTGAAGTCACTATCGTTATAGGAGTTGAAATTCGTGATGTTGTACCGCAATTCGAACACGTGCAACGAGATACTATCGTTTGCCGTCAGGTTGCCGTCAGTTACGGTGACGGTCACGGTCACGTCCTGCGAGCCGACATATGTCTTCTCAGCAGCGTTGTCAGCAGTCGGACCGAACGTCGTGCCGTCGCCGAAATCCCATTCGTACGTCAACGAGTCGTCATCAGGGTCGTCGCCGGCCGCGTAGAACATGATTGATTGGTTCTCTGTAACCAGGGCGTCGTCCTCGGGCTGGGTGATCTGCACCGTCGGCGCGCGGTTGACGTTCTCGATGGTCAAGGTGACCTGCTCGTCGTCCTGCAACTGTCCGTCAGACACGGTGATGGTCACGAGGTAGATGCCGCTGTCGTCATACGTCGGCGTGAACGAGATGACGCCCGTGCTCGGATCAATATCGAACAGGTCAGTATCGTCGCTGAACGTCAAGGTGTCGAGATCGACGTCGCTCGCGTTCACGTCAAAAAAGAACGGCGCGTTCTCCGTGGCGCTCAACGGGCCGATCGTGTCGAGGACGGGCGCGTCATTCACGCTCGTCACATTGACAGTGACGGCGTCCGAAGCGGTTGCTCCATCAGCATCCTCTGCGGTGAACGTTATCGTCTCCATGCCTGACCACTCAGCGGTTGCCGTGAACGTGACGACGCGCGTAGCAGGATCAATAGAAACAATGACCTCAACATTACCCGTATACGTCCAGTCAATATCAGCATCAGCGGTCTCCACGTCAGCAACATAATCATCCAGGGCAATACGGTCATCAAAGCCATCCTCAGCAAAGGTGACATCAGGGATGTCATCAAGGATTATGAGATCATTCACTTCCTCCACTGTGACTAGGATGACGCCCTGGCCGACCTTGCCGAAGGTGTCCGTGACGTTGATCGTGATGTTGGAAGCGCCGCTCGCC
>WJKR01000034.1 GCA_014729015.1 Candidatus Woesearchaeota archaeon
GAGAAAAAGGTGCGGTAGTTGTGATTCTGCCTTGCACAGGCATTCACACTTCCACATAATTTATAAATAGTTGTGATTTCCGCCGCCACAACCAAATGATGCAGGTGAAACCAGCAATGACAAAACCAGTCCACTTAAGCAAAGAGAACTTCGACCAAGAGGTCAACCAAGCAGACGTCCCCGTGTTCGTGGACTTCTGGGCGACGTGGTGCGGGCCGTGCCTGATGATGGCACCGGTCTTCGAAGAGCTCGCAGCAGAATACCACAAAGCAGGCACGGCAAAGCTCTGCAAGCTCAGCACCGAGGAAGAGCCAGAACTGGCGCAGCAGCATGGCATCAGGGGCATCCCCACCCTCGGCGTCTTCTACAAGGGCAAGGAGATCGACCGCATCGTCGGGTTTGCACCAAAAGAAGTCCTAAAGCAGAAGATGGACGAGGCCATCAAGAAAGCGCACTAAGGCGATCCGCATGAACACCTTCACCAACGCCATGGAACAACTGCAAGCCGCGGCGAAAGCAGGGAGTATCACAACAGCAGACACGGCGTTCCTGCAAGCACCGAAACGAGTCATCGAGGTCAGCTTCCCCGCGAAGACGGATGACGGGACGACGAAGTACTATAAAGGGTACCGCGTACAGTACAACGACGCGCGGGGACCCACCAAGGGCGGCATCCGGTTCCACCCGCACGCGGACCTCGCAGAAGTGCAAGCACTAGCGTTCTGGATGACCATCAAGAACGCCGTCGTCGACGTCCCGTACGGCGGCGGCAAAGGCGGCGTCATCGTCAACCCGAAGGAGCACAGTCGGTCAGAGCTCGAACGAATCAGCAGAGAGTTCATCAAGGCAGTCCACGAGTTCATCGGGCCGACCAAAGACATACCGGCACCTGACGTCTACACGGACAAGCACGTCATGGCGTGGATGCTGGACGAGTACGAAGCCATCAAGGGATTACACCAGCCGGGAATGGTCACCGGCAAACCGCTCGCGCTCGGCGGCAGCCAGGGACGCGACTACGCCACGGCCATGGGCGGCGCGTTCGTGCTCAAAGAAGCAGTCTCGTTATTGGATATCAACCCGCTCAAAGCAACCGTCGCCATCCAGGGGTTCGGCAACGCCGGCATGCACATGGCCCGCATACTCGACGGCTGGGGGTACCGGGTCGTGGCAGTGAGCGATTCACGCACCGGCGTGTACGACCCCAAAGGACTGGACGTCAAGAAAGCCATCGCGCACAAGAAGAAGGAGAGAACATTGGAAGGGTACGGGGCCAAAATCGTGACCAACAAAGAACTCCTCGCCCTGGACGTCGACATCCTCGTCCCAGCAGCGCTGGAGAACCAGGTACGCAAAAGCAACGCGGGCGACGTCAAAGCGCAACTCATCGTGGAACTCGCCAACGGCCCGGTCACACCGGAAGCAGACGCGCTCCTGGAGAAGAACGGCGTCACCGTCATCCCTGACGTGCTGGCCAACGCGGGCGGCGTCGCGGTCTCCTACTACGAATGGGTGCAGAACAACCAAGGATACTACTGGGAGGAAGAAGAAGTCATGGAAAAACTGGAGAAGAAGATGGTGAAGAGCTTCAAAGAGATACACGCGCTGGTGAAAGAGCTGGACAGCACGTACCGAGAAGCAGCGTTCATCCTCGCGTTGCGACGGCTCATCGAGGCCGCCAGGCTGAGAGGCGCCCTATGATCAGCTTCGCATGCCAGAACATCGACTTACAAGACATCATCACGTGCAGTTTCGAATTGAACAAGACAGAATACGAATTATTATTGTTCCTCCTGCAACAACAACAGTCCTTGACCGTGCATGACATCGCGAAGAAGCGAGGGTTGGAGCGGAGCACGGTGCAAAAAGCGATTTCTCAATTGTTGCAGAAAGCGTTAGTGGAGCGCCGCCAGATGAACCTCTCGAGCGGCGGCTACCGGTTCCTCTACGGCGTCCATGACAAGGACGATATGAAGCAGCGGCTGATGAGCATCGTGGACGGCTGGCACGAGAACGTCACCAAAGTGATCAAACACTGGTAGCTCAGAACAAGACGACGCTCACGCCGAAGATGGTGGTGAGGAGCACGACGATGATCGCGGCGAACACGAACTGCAACAACCACGCCACCAAGGCGCGCAACCAGCCCATCCGAAAAAAGACTTTGTAGATGAGCAGGGTGGCGACGAACGCGACGACCCCCGCCCAGGTCTGGAACTTGAAGTTGACGACGAAGACGACCAGGGCGACGAGGAAGTTGACGAGGATGACCTTGAACAAGCCCGTCCTGCCCCCTAATAGCTTGACGGAGAAGCACAAGGGCAAAGCTGAGATGATGAAGGTTGCAAGCGTCGCCAACAAGAGCGTGAGCCACGTCGCCATGGCCTGGAAGAAGCAGCGCTCCTATATATGCTTTATTGGTCGCAAAGCATAAATACGACGGCTCGTTCTGCAAATAACATGAGGTACATCGGCGATTTCCACCTCCATTCCCGGTTCGCGCAGGCAAGCAGCAAGAAGATCACCTTTCCGTCACTGGAAAAATGGGCGCGGAAGAAAGGGCTCGACGTGTTAGGGACCGGCGACGCCGCGCACCCGGTCTGGAACAAGGAGGTCAAGGAGCAGCTGAAAGACGAGCACGGCATCGGCATCTACCGCTCGAAAACCGGGTTCCCCTTCGTGCTGGAAATGGAGATCTCGCTCATCTACACGCACCTCGGCAAGGGCCGACGAGTGCACCACGTCATCCTGTTCCCGTCATCGGCAGTGCTCGACCAGGTCATCGAATACTTGCTGAAGCACGGCCGCCTCGACTACGACGGCCGGCCCATCTTCAACATCACCTCGGAACAGCTCGTCGCCGACCTGCGCAGCATCTCACAGGACATCGAGGTCATCCCCGCGCACATCTGGACGCCGTGGTTCGCCATGTTCGGCTCCAAATCAGGGTATGATTCCTTGCAGGACTGTTTCGGCAACCAATCACAACACATCCATGCCATCGAGACAGGCATAAGCAGCGACCCGCAGATGAACTGGCGCGTGCCCGAACTGGACGAGAAGAACATCATCTCGTTCAGCGACAGCCACTCGTTCTGGCCGTGGCGTCTCGGCAGGGAAGCGACCATGTTCGAACTACCAGAGCTGACCTACAAGAACTTGCTGCGAGGCATACGCACAGGGAAAGGGTTGGCCGGCACCGTCGAGACAGAGCCAGCATACGGCCGTTATCATTGGGATGGTCACAGAAACTGTAATTTTAGTTGCGGACCTGAAGAGAGTAAACGATTGCAAGGCATCTGCCCTGTGTGCAAGAAACCGTTGACCATCGGCGTCGATTACCGAGTGGAGGAATTAGCGAAGAGACCGGCGACGTATAAGAGGAAGGGTGCGCCGCCGTACTGGAAACTGATGCCGTTGCACGAACTCATCGCGGCGGTAACAGGAAAGGGGTTAGCGACGAAGGATACCTGGACGACATACAACCGCTTGCTCGCAGAGTGCAAGGACGAGAACACCGTCTTGTTGGAGACGCCGGCGCACGAACTCGCACGCGTGGTCGATGAGGACTTAGTCAAGACGATCATCGCGAACAGGGAGCAACGAATCGACGTCATCCCCGGCTATGATGGCGAGTACGGGAAGTTGAAGCTCGACTGGGTCGACCAGGGAAGGATCGCGGAGAGCAGTAAGAAGAACGAGGAGGTCAAGCAGGCGCAGAAAGGGCTGCGGGACTATTTCTCGTGACCGACGCTGATCACCGCAACGAACGGGTCGTCGCAATCCAAGCAGATGATGTCATACTCGCCTGGTTCACGCAAAGAGAGTTCCAAGGTTTCTTTGTGCACGCGCTCCGCGATGCCGAGCTCGGGAACGCTGATGAAACGCGGTGCTTCCAACAGGAAAACGAGGTCGACGGTATCACCGGGGTTGGCGTGGAACGTTGCAGGGAAGAATCCGTCATCGGCCAGACGAAGCTCGTACGTGCGCTCAACAGCCGCAGGCACGACTCCTGCAGCCGACCGCACCGTCACCTGTCCGCTGGCCATACGTTCCTGTTCTGGTATGCAAGCGGTCAGGAGCAAGAGAAGAAAAAGAAGTGCTCCTCCGAGGAGGAGTGCGCGCACGCGTCTTCACCTTATTCTTCCGGGATGATGAACTCCGGCGGCCGGTTCTTGTTCTCCACGGTGATGGTGAACGTTTCCGAGATGGTCAGCACGCCGTCGCTGACTGTGACGGTCTGCTCGTACTCGCCGGCGTCATCATAGGAAGCGGTGTATTCCTCGCCGTCCATGAAGCCGCTGAAGCTCACCGTCAGCTCGTCGCCTTCGGGGTCGTACGCGTTGACCGGGATCCTGATCGTGTCACCCTCGTCGACGCTGATGTCCCTGATTGGTTTGAGGACCGGCGCGGTGTTGATCTGCGTCACGGTGATGGTGAAGTCTTCGGTGTCCGTGGCCGAGCCGTCGCTCGCGACGACCGAGATGTCGTACGTGCCGGCGTCGCCGTCAGTGGTCTGCCACTCGCCGCCGTCGCCCAACGGGCTGGTGAAGCTCAATGACAACTCGTCACCGTCCGGGTCGGTGACCTTTGGCTCGACGCTGACCTTGGCGGTCTCCATCACGGTCAGGTCGTTGATGGGCTCCATCTCCGGGGCTCGGTTCACGTTCTCCACCACGACGTCGAGGGTCTGGGTCGACATCTTCTTGCTGTCCGTCGCCCTGACCAGGATGGTGTATTCGCCGGCATCATCGTACGTGGTCCTCTTCGAGGAGCTAGTGGTCCACCCCTCATAGCTGACCAGGATGCTGTCGCCTTCCTCGTCGTAGATGTTGCAGTCGATGACCAGTAATTCTCCTTCCTTGATCGTGAGGGTCTCCGGGCATTCGATGATGGGCGCCCGGTTCGCTCGTTCCACGACGACGAGCACGTCCTCGCTCGTGGCGAGCTTGCCGTCGCTGGCGGTGACGGTGACGAGATAGCTGCCTTCGTCGCCAATCTGCGTCTGCCACCTGCCTTGCGGGTTGATGGGCTCGGTGAATTCGTACTCAACTGCGTCGCCGTCCGGGTCGATGGCCTCGAGGTCTATCTTGACGAGGTCTCCTTCCACGACGCGCATGGTGTAGGTGATGTCTTCTTCGCCGACGTCTGCTGCCGCCTCTTCCTCTACCATGTCTTCCGCTGCGTCTTCAGTCTCGTTGAGGAAGACGAAGTCCTCGTCGCCGATGACGACCTGGCCGGTGAGGTCTGTTTCGTTGCCTGTTGGTCCTAGTCCTAAGTACTGGCAGCCGCTGAGCACAAGCGCGAGAGCGACGAGGCCGAGTAGAGCGAATCGTTTCATGCTTATACCACCCTTTGTTCCTCTTCTCTTGAATGTTCTATGACACCCACCCCCTTCCTTGCGAGTTATGTTTTTACAGTAGTATATAAAGTTTTCCCTTCACCAGTGAATACACTTTATATATTATTCGTCGTCTGGGCAGGTAAGGAAAAATCCGCACTGCCACCACCTGCTGCCCGGCGGGAGAGAAAAAA
Source organism: Candidatus Woesearchaeota archaeon (assembly GCA_014729015.1). Taxonomy (GTDB): domain Archaea; phylum Nanobdellota; class Nanobdellia; order Woesearchaeales; family WJKR01; genus WJKR01. The sequence goes on from WJKR01000034.1 coordinate 5,536, forward strand.
AATGTCGGCCTTAAATGCTTTGCGCCCAAGAAGAAACTATTTATAGGTGCGTTCGCTCTCACCATGGCATGGACGCGCCGGTGAAGCGAGGGGTGAGTTTCGGATTGACGTCGAGCATCCTCACCGTACTCGGCTTGCTGGTCGGCCTGGAAGCCGGGTTGGGGAGCCGCAGCGTGGTAATCGGCGGCATCCTGGTCATCGTGGTCGCGGATGCGCTGGCCGACGCCCTGGCCATGCACCTCTCTGAGGAGTCGGCGAACAGGAAGCACCGGGAGGTGTGGAAGGCCACGTTCACGACGTTCGGCGCGAAGCTGTTCTTCGCCTTGACGTTCATCGTGCCGGTATTGGCTTTCTCCACGTCGGTGGCGACGTGGTTCAGCGTGGGGTGGGGGGCGTTCTTGCTGGCGTTGTTGAGCTGGTGGATTGCTGTCCAGCGGGACGAGCGGCCGGGGGGCATCATCGCGCAGCACTTGGTGATCATGTTCTTGGTCGTGCTGGTAAGCTACACGATCGGTTCGTGGGTCGGCTACGCATTCTCGTGAAAAAGCTTTTATAGGAGTCTTGTCCATTGCCTTACCTATGCGCGCGGTTATAGGGGGCGTGGTTGTGCTCATGCTGGTCTTGGCGGGGTGCGACGACACGCAGCGGACATCGGCGCCGAGGGCTGACGAGCATGGCTGCTTGGCGTCGCAAGGGTTTGCGTGGTGCGAGTCCAAGGAGCGGTGCGTGAACACGTGGGAGGAGTACTGCCCTTTGGAGGGCGAGTCCGACAGGCTGATGACTGTTGACGAGTGCAACAGCAAGGGAGGCGTGTCCATCGATTACGGTGGGGGGAAGCGTTGCGATGAGGACCAGAAGGTGATCGGTGAGGTCGCGGGGTTGTTGTCATTGCACGTGTGCTGCTATCCGCGGCCCGAGGGCTGGCAGGGGTACTAGCCGCTGAGGTCATAAGGATTGTCGTTGGTGCGGTAACGGGCGACCGCTTCCTGCCGCTCCGCCTGGTTAAGGAGTGTCGCTGCGTGCCGCATGCCTGATTGGTATTCTTTGCTGTCGGTGCTGTACATCCTTGCATGCGCCTTGCTGAATTTTGCTGCTATTCGTTTCCTGCGTGCGTGTTCGAGTCGTGCGAGTCGTGCGAGTCCTTCCATCCTTCTACCTCTTCAATCTCTGCTTCTGTCCAGTAGTCTTTCATAGTTGTTGCCTTCCATTGATCGTTTGAGTCGTGCTTCGGTGATGGCGAACGCTTCGTTCCTGACTATGTTGGCGGCGTAGAGGTCTCGTTGGTGTTCTTCGATGTGGCTTAGTAATGGGTGGATGGCGTCGACGAGGGCTTCGATGACGCCACCTGCTTGTCCGAGTCGTGAGCCGATGAGCCGGTGGTCTTGCGGTGCTGCCGCTTTCTCGGTGAGGTAGTCGTAGATGGTCTTCCTGAGCGTGAGTTTCAGCGTTTCGGGTAGTTGCTTCTTCATGCCAGGACACCTTCTTGTAGTGATGGTTGGTCGTCGAGCCACCAGTAGGTCTTGTCTGTCGTGTTGTACTGATTCATTGTCTTCACCGAAAACTACTTATAGTTGTATCTGTATTAAGTATTTCTGCAAGCATTTCCGGTATGGTGTTGTAGGATGGTGTTGTCGGGGCAGGTGGCCAAGAAGATAGAGGATTTCGTGCGGGCGCAGCCACGGACCGTACAGGACATCGCTTTATTGCTGGGGAAGAACTGGCGGACCGCTGACGGCTATGTGCGGAAGATCGCGGCGGAGCAGGGCACCATCGCGACGAAGACGTTCCGGGGCGGGACGCGCGGCGCGTTAAAGGTCGTGTATTGGAACGTTGCGGAGAAGTTCCATACCTCTGCTTTCCAGGAACGGTTGTTCTCGAAGATCCTTTCCGGTCGGGAGAAGAATGATTTCAACCCGTTCGATATCTATCAATATGTGAGTGAAGGGAAAAGAAGGGCGTTCTTGGAGAAGCAGACCATCTATAATATTACTGAGAAGCAGAACTTGGTGAACGCGTTGCGGCAGGCCGAGCAGCAAGTGCTCATCTTTGCCGGCGACTTGTCCTGGTCTGTGGCAAAGCAAGGGAATATAACGTTGTTGTCATTGTTGGAAGAGTTGGTGGCCAGGAAGATTCCTATCAAGATCATCTGCAACGTTGATTTGGAAAGCATCGATAACATCCAGTCCGTTATTTCTTTGAACCATAAGCACAAGACCGAGGTGGTCGAGGTCAGGCACGCCCAGCAGCCGTTGCGCGCGTTCGTTGTCGACGATAGTTTCGCTCGTTTCAAGCAGCGCAAGCAGAAGCGGCGGCAGGATGATTACGTCTTCTATGAGGTGCTGGATGAGGAGTGGGTGCAGTGGGTGCAGCAGGTGTTCTGGCATTTGTTCCGGACCGGCATCAGTGCTGGGAGGCGTATTAAGGATTTGGAGAGTATCGAGCGGATCAGGTGAGTGCCTTGCATCGAATGATTTATATATTATTAAGTATATTGCTATACTGATGTCCACACCAACTAACGAAAAGTTTAAAAATATTGACTACTCTTTAATAGTAACAATGAGCAACCAATATTATACAGTCCGTTTCAACAAAGACGGCAGCGGCAAGGTCAAGAACGGCTCGTTCGACGTTCCAGGAAAGAATCCCACAGTCCTCGGGGAATTCATCAAGTCTATCATGCCTGTCGACCAAAGAGACAACTACCACCTTTGCAAACCGAAAGTGGCAGGCATCAAAAGGGTCCCGGAGCGCCTCATGCAACACGAGAGCGAGTTCCGCGCAGCCATGAACCTCGAAGAATCCTACGCCGCGCTGGCGAAGAAATACCAGCGATCAGCATAATTTCTCAGGACAATCAAGCCTCATCCCACCAGAAGCACCAATGGTCCGCCGCGTGGATACCCTGCTCCTCTATCTCCAAAGCACTCATGCTGTTCAGCTCGTGCTCGTCAACGATGCGCCCTGTTCTGGTCTTAAACAACACCACAACCACCTCATATGAAAGAAAAATCATACTTATATTTAAGCCTTATGGAACAGAGAACAAAAAACAGAAATTCTTTCACAAACCAAGGAAACCTTCCGAGAAACGAACAGATACACAATTTAAGAACAAGCCATAAAACACAAGCATGGCCGACCGAGAACTTTCTCAAAACATCATCAACCACCTCAGGAACAACAGCAGGACCACGCTCGCACGCATGGCAAGAAAAGAACGCGTCTCCATCAGCACCATCTACACCCACGTCAAACAACTAGAGGACACCATCATCGACAAGCACACCAGCATCCCCGACTACGCGCGACTCGGCTACCCGTTCCGCACCGAGTTCTACTGCGACCACGAACACCCAAAAACGATTGCGACAACGCTCCGACAACACCAAAACGCGAACACCATCTCCCTCCTCGACGACAACAAAATAAGCATCGACACCATCTTCGCAACGCTCCAAGAAAAAGAACGCTTCAAGGAACAACTGGAAGAACGAGGATGCACGAACATCCAAGCGCACGACGTGCTCGCACCAGTACTCATCGAAGGATGGAACATGCAAGAATAAAACATTTCCGGACACCCACACAAGAGTTCCGAATTTTTCTCGAAAACCCATATTAAAACCATCATCCCAACACAGCACGGGTGACCAGCAATGACCAAAAACCTGGAAGAAAACGTCCAAGAAACAACCAAGCGACGCGGCAAAGGATGGAAAGGATTCCTCATCGGGCTCGCCACCGGCGCCGTCGTCGGCACCGGCCTCGGCATGAAGCACGAACTCAGACACAACACGCTGTACAAACGCGGCGCCAAGCACGAGATCAAGGAAGCGGCGCTACAAGGCTACGCCTGGAAAGAAGGAGCAGACCCGACCTTCTACGCGTACGAGCAACCGCTCCTCATCCGCAACGAGAAAGAAATGACCATGCAAGGGCACCTCATCAAGCTCACCGAGCAAGACACCATCGACGCCGGGCCCATCAACAAGGACGGCAGCGTCGGCTACCCCGTCTACATCGACCTCAAGCACGAGGTGCAAGAAGACGTGCAGACGCTGAACGACAAGCTCAAACGGCTCGGCGAGCACATCAAGGAAGGCTACCACAAAACGGACAGCGCAATCACCGACCAGCTCAAGAGATGGTTCAAGAAAGACACGGCAACGAGTGACACCACCTATGCACGATGAGCCTCTACCACAAAGCGAAACGGATAGTGAAGCTCGGACTGGTGTGCGTCGCCGCGTACTACGTCGCCAAGACGTGCAACCGCGTCGCGTTCAGCCAAGACCACCAACAAGGCACGATCGATGAACTCGTCACGACAAGGGATACGGTTCGAACGATGGATGACACGACTGTACGACCAGCTCGGGAAACTGAACGTACAGCACAATATCACTAAGCAGAAGAGGACGCGCAAAGGCAAGGCGAGGTCGCAGTTCGACATCGTGTACGGCATCATCGCCAAGAAATACGTCGAATGCAAGTACCACGGCAACGGCGCAAACGTGACGTTCGACGACGTCAGCACGTTCGCGGCAAAACTGCAACTGAACAACCTGTCGCCGCGACAAGGGGTCATGGTCACCAACACAGACTACGAAACCAGGGCGAAGGTCTACGCGCACAACACCGGCATCAGGCTCATCGACCGGCAAGAGCTGATCAAGCTCGACTGGAAGAGGAAGCACCAGCTAGCCACGCTGGTGAAAGGGCCAACAAAAGGTTTTGCTGGCTCGCTGGAGCGACGCATCATGCGATACGAAGCGTGAAGCAACGCTGAAGAAGCGAGAGTTATAAGCAATGGGGGAGGAAGCACATGACAGAAGAACAACAATCCGAAAAACTCAGAGAAGAAGGAAAGAAAGAGATCGAAAGCAAGAGCACCATCGACGACATCATCAATAAGGACACGTCACTGGCAGAAGTCGTCGGCAGCATCCCGAGACCGCCGAACATCAACACCGAATACCAGAGCATCGAAACGTCCCGGGAGGAGCTCAACAAGTTCAAGAAGACCTACTTCGGCGAGGACGACATCGAAGTGGAGCAGCCGGTCGAAGGCATCATAACGAGATTCCTCAAGAAAAACGTCACCAAGTACTTCGGCGGTAAGGAGAAGAAAGTCATCAAGGGAAAAACCGGGCTGTTCGAGGAAGCGAACAAGATCGAGCAGCAGGCGAACAAGGAGCTCAACAAGATAGAGAAAGGCATGCCCGACGTCAACTCGAGTATCACCAAGATCGGCCAGTACGCAAAGAA
>WJKR01000007.1 GCA_014729015.1 Candidatus Woesearchaeota archaeon
GCCCTAGGGCTTCTTCTCGTAAGACGTCGCTGCCTTCCACCAATGGGTACGTGCTCGGGAGGATGATGAGCTCCTTGCCTGCGTACTGGCCGATGAGGAAGCATTTGTATCGTTCCTTGCGGATCCCGTCGTCCAGCACCACGGAGGGATGCTCGTGGCCGATGACGACGCCTCTCGCCGCTCGGAGTGATTCCTTGTCCGGCGCCCGGTCTCCGTGGATGATGAGATAGCCGTCGATCAGCAGTGATGGGTGCATCGCGGCACCTCTTTTTTTTAGGATGGGTTGCAGGACGGCGTCATGGTTGCCTTTGATGACGGTGACCGGAGCGGCTTTTTGCAGCTCGTCCAGTACTGACAGCACGTCACGCCATTCCTCTTCGCTAATCGTGCCGAAGTCGTGCTTGATGTCGCCGTTGAGCACGATGCGTCTTGGTCGTGTTCGTTGTGTGAGGTCACGGATAAGTTGCATGGTCATCGCTTGCTGCGTCCTCGGTAGGAGTACTCCCGTGTTTACTAGTGATGCTTCTGCGCCGAGGTGCAGGTCCGCCATGACGAGTGTCTTGCTCTGTTCGAACAGGAGCGCGGGCCCGATGAGTCGTATGCCTGGTGGTATTGTGCGCGTCATGAGCTCTTTGCCTGGTTCGACAGTTCTTTGATGCGTTGTTTTAGGAATTCTATGGTGCGGGCGTTGTCTTGGAGGTTCATGATCTCTCCGCATTCCGGGCATTTGAAGTTGAACTCGACGGCTTTCTCGAAGTCCATGCGCGCGCAGGCGTTCCTGCACAGGTAGAACTGGCCGCTGTTCTCCCGGTCCAGTCGTTCTTGGAGCTTGGCGAGCTGCTCTGAGTTGATTTTCTCTGACAAGTAGGGTATCATGTGCTCGTTGAAGTCCCAGTAGCAGATGTACCATCCTTTGATCTTGTCTTTCTTGCGCATGAAACTGACGATGTTGTGCTCTAAGAGGCGGTAGAGGATGTTCCTGGTCTTGTGGATTTCTAGGTCGAGCTCTTCGGCGATGATGAACTCGCTGATCTTCGTCTTGCCGCGGAGGTAGAAGACTATTACTAACGCTTCTTCTCCGACGAGTTCTTGCACGACGTCCTCGATGAGCTTTTTGGTGACTCTCATTTTCGTGTTGGATGGCTACTCCTATGGTCACTCACTCATGAACGGCGTTGCTACGCCATAAGCACCCTTTTGCAACCTTCACCAGGGTCGGATGCAGAACCAATCTGCCTCTTTTTCCTGGGTGGTATTCCCGGTAAAATACCTTTATAAATCTATTGTTTCTGGTATACTCTTTTCTTGCATTGAGTCAGCGTTCTCAGCGTTTGCAGCACAACAATTAATTATTTACTATAAAGAAAATAATAAGTGGGGAACAACTCACCAGTAGTAATAACAAACCTCAGCTGAACCGCCCCAACGTGGTCTGCGAACGACGCTCAAACAACACCCTACTCGCCGACAACACCACCCCCACATCAGCGCCGAACTTCCGCCGCACCAACGACACGGCGTACTGCCGCAACAACTCCCACGAACCGAACAGCAACGGCTTCTCAACAAGCGCGGCACGCACCGCCTCACGCACCACCCACACCCCAAGAGGAGCCCAATACTCATCAGAGATAAACCGCAACACCAGCACACCAGCCTTCCGCCGCAACCCCACCAAGTGCTCCAACACCGCGAGGCGAGCAGCATAATAACCGCCAGCAGTGTTCTCCGCGTACGACGAACGGCCACGCACACCCTCGACGTCATGATACCTCGTCTGCAACCGCCTAGTACCCCTGCCCACATAGTTCTCGAACAACTCAAACGCCCACGGCTGCGGCAACAACAACACCAAAAAATAATTCCCCATATAGCCACCAAAATACGCCCGGAAATCCAACTCAGCGAAATCCTGCAGCTTCCCATGCAACTGCTTACCAACAATGTCATCCACCGCAGTGATACCCCAACGCGTCGGCACCAGCCGCCGCTCCAGCTTCTGCCCCAACGTGCCAGCAGACAACAACTTCGACAGCTGATGCTCGCCAAACCCCCGACGCCACAACCGGCCCAACCCGTCAGCAGCACGTAAATCACCATCATCCACCGTCTTCTCCACCAACGACGGAATCTTCGGATTGCTCGTCACCCGCGCAGACCGCAAACCGGCGAGAGGGCCGTGAGGCATGGCATCATCCTCCATGCGCAAACGGAACACCGGCTTCTTATCCAAGCCGACATCCATCTTGACCGGCTTCACCGCCATGGCCGCCTCCTGCGCCAACGACTTCACCTTCTCCGCCAACCGCGCAGACGGCAGCTTCACATGCGCCTGCCGACCAGCGTTCACCAACTCAGAACGCAAACGCACCACTTCCCCCAACAACACGCCCCGACGCACCCATGACAGCGGGTCGTCATGCCGCTCGTACTGCTCAGTCGCCAGCAGACCAAGACGCACCCGAGGATACCCGAAACGCCCGACGAACAAGCCCGGCGCCTGGCCGGCGAACTCCTGCTTGCTCGACACATTCACCTGCTGCTTCACCTGCAACCGGAACAAGCGAGGATCAAACAAGGATTCATGCAACGTCCTGCCACGAAGCGGAGGAACCTTCATACACGGACGAGAACCACGAAGATATATATGCATTACGCGACCCGAACACAAGCTTTTTATACTCTGCAACCAGGAGGGCAAACGGAGGTGAGCAGTTGCCACAGCAAAGAGCGCAATCATCAGTCGAATACCTCGGCACGTACGCCTGGGCATTCCTCGGGCTCATCATCACCATCGGCGCGCTCAACTACTTCGGCGTGCTCAACCCGTCCAGCTACACCCCGGAAAGATGCGAATCAGGATCGCAGATCAGGTGCACCGACACCTACCTCGCCGTCAACGAGACGAGCAATGACCACACCATCCTCCTCCTCTTCATGAACAACTACCCCCGAGAAATCGTCGTGGAGAACATCACCATCACCAACCTCGACCCGCCGATCTCCACCGAACAACAAAGCGGCATCAGGGTCAAACCGGGAAGGACCTACACCGCCTCCTTCAACACCGACGACCTCGCGTTCATCAAAGGACAGAAAGAGCGGCTGCTCTTCAGCATCACTTATCGCCGGTACACGACGGGCAGCGCGGTCAGCCACAACATCACCGGCGACGCCGTCATCAACGTGCAAGACGGCACAACGACGAAGCAATACTACTGCGGCGACGGCAACGTCGACGGCAGCAGAGGAGAAGAATGTGACCCGCCAACACTTACCATCCCGGCAACAATAACGACGCAGTGCGATGGCGATTACTGCAGGTCAGACTGCACCTGCACCCCTCTCAGTTAAAGAGGCAGAACCATGAGCAAAAAAGCGCAGGCATCCATGGAATACATCAACACCTACATCTACGCAGGGCTCGCGCTCGTCGTCGTGGTCGGCACCATAGCCTACTTCGGCGCGTTCGACAAGGAGACCTACACCAAGGAAGGCTGCGAGTCAGGAGCGCAGCTCAGCTGCGCCGAGGCCCAGGTCACCACGGAAGGCAGCATCAGCGTCCTCATCCAGAACAAGCTCAACCAGCCCATCAACGTCACGAGCATCACCATGCACTACCAGAACCAGAGCTACACAAAAGACGTCAATATCAGGGTCCAACCGTTTGAGAACGCCGCGCTCAGCGTACAGGACACCAGCCTCACCTTCATCAAAGGCAGGAAGCAACAGTTCACCTACACCTTCTCCTACGTCACCGACGCCGCGCCTGATAGAGAGCACACCATCAGGGGTACGGCAACGACAAAAGTGGTAGACACCGAGGAGTTCACCGAGGAAGAGGACCGGCCGGAGTGCTGCGAGGAGCCGTACTACACGGCGACCAGTATGCTCTATGCCTATGACATCGACGGGGAGGGCGAGCCCTACCAAGTAGAGGAGCAGGCGTGCTGCGCCGACCCGGGAGTGTGCGTCTTCGACGGACAGTGCCACGCGCCGAACAGCGTCATCACGGTCGCGCCGTTCGGCGAAGACCTGCAATTTCTCTGCCCCCAGGACACAGGCATGGAGTGGCAGCTAGCGAGCATCAGGAACACTGAGTTTGAGCAAGCACTCTCTCCCTGGTATCCAGAAGTCTTAGGATACCAAGAGACGCCGCGCGTCGACGATGGCGTGGCAATCATGGCGACGAAGGGGAAACCATCTTATAACGAGACCACACTCGTCTATAACGAGCCGCTCCCCATCAGCGAGATGAGTGAGCGTATCACCATCACGGCAATCATGAAAGGAGAGTTGGTGGACACGGCATTGTACATCACTATCATGTGGGGGGGCCTTGACGCACAGACAAATATGACGGTGGCCGTCACTGACGTCGACATCAGCGACGCGTATGAGACGTACACGTTTGAAAAAGCGGTGCCGCCAGGAGCGACCGTAATAGAACGCATCTGGCTAACAATGGTTTCCGAAGCCGGCCATGACAACACAGGCATGGTTTTCATCGACCGGTTCACCCTCTACCAGGAAATCACTGCAAAGTAGGCTCAGTAATGGTTGACCTCGACGTCGTCCGTCCGCTCGTACGGGTCGATGCCCGCCTGTTCTGGCTTGACAGCCCCACTTTGGTGGTAAACGCGCAGGCCGGTCCACGCAATCATCGCCGCGTTGTCGACCAAGAACTCGTTCCTGGGCGCGTGGCTTTTCGCTTTCCGTTCCTTGCACATCGACGAGCACATCTCCTGCAGCCGCTTATTACAAGCAACACCGCCACCCAGCACTACTTCCTTCTTGTCGCAGTGCGCCATGGCCCGTTCCGTCACCTCTACCAGCATGGCAAAAACGATCTCTTGCACGCTGAAACACAATTGCTCCTTGGAATATTTTTTTGAGCGAATCATGGTCTTCAGCTTAGTCAGCATGCCACCGAACGAGACGTCCATGCCCTTCACCGAATACGGCAACTCCAACAAGGCGACGTTCTGCGCAGCGCCTTTCTTCGCCAGCCGCTCTATTGCTGGGCCTGCTGGGAAACCTAATCCTAGTGCTCGGCCAAACCCGTCCAAGAAGTTGCCGACCCCGATATCCAAGGTCTCGCCGAAAATCCTGTACCTGCCCGCCTCGTACGCGACGACCTGCGTGTTCGCCCCTGACGCGTACAGCATGACCGGGTCCTCCGCCGGCGTCATCAGCCTGCCAATCTCCAGGTGCGCGATACAATGGTTCACGCCGACGAGCGGCTTCTTCAGCAGCAATGCCAGGCTCCTCGCGAGCGTGGCGCCGACGCGGAGCGTGTGCCCGAGCCCTGGGCTGCGGGAATACGCGACGAGCCCGATGTCTTTTGGAGAAACACGCGCGTCGTCGCACGCTTGACGTACTATTTCGTCGCATATCTCGATGTGGTGGTCGGCAACCCGCGCAGGCACCATGCCGCCTGTTTTCGTGGAGAAAGCGGTCTTCACATTCGCCAGTACGCGCTCCTCTTTGAAGATGGCGGCGCCGAACGTGTGCGCCGTGCTCTCGATGCCGAGGACGATCATGTGGTGGCGGAACGACGCGCGTCTTATAAATGTTTATCCTTTGGATGCGAGCCCGAGTTGCTCAAACTCTGGCTTGTAGCTGAGGAACGCTTCGCGCACTACGTCCTGCAGCACGAAGTACTCTTGCCGCGCGGTGACGCCACGCTTGTTCGTCTCCTCGAAGAAGCCGTCGAGGTCGTGCATGCTCGTGAACACTGCTTCGACCAGGTAATCGAAGCCGTTGTTGATTCTGAAGACTGAGTTGACCCGAGGGTGGCGCAGCAGGAATCCCTTGAACGCTTCTCGTTGCTCCTTGTCTATCCTGAACAGCAGTTGGGCTTTGACGTCGAAGCCGAGCTTCCTGAAATCCAGCAACGAGGTGTGCTTCTCGATATAGTCTTCCTCGTAGTGGCGCAGCTTGTCGAAGATTGTGCTGACCGGTATGCTCGTCTTCCGGCTGATCCTGGTTAATGACTCCCGCGCGTTGTCGCGGAAATGGCTCAGCAACAACAATTCTTTTTCCCGTTTCATATCGCATCCCCCATCCGGCCCCCCCGGATAGCTTGTATGAGTTGCCGAAAATCATAAACCTTCTTTGCGGTAATCTACTGAACCGTTCAGCGAAACCCTGAAACAAATCCATGAAGCGGCGCGCATATGAGTGTTTGGGGGTTGGTCGAGGGCGAACGGAACGTTTCCGGTTCAGGATTCCCTGAAACAAAACACAACCATTAAATACTCACGTCACTTCACAGTAATGAAATGGTAGACGTCGGGGGGCTCTTAGAGGAACACTTCGCCAAGCATCCCTACGCAGAGTTCTCCACGACCGAACTCATCAAGATCACCTACCCTGAAGAGTACGAGCGCATCAAGGCCGCGCTGCACGACCCGATCACAAGCAAGGAGTCGCGCACGGTCGCAAAACGCCACAAGGCACAACTCCACCGACGGCTGTTATACCACCTCAACCGGCTCCGCGAAGAAGGCACCATCACCACCAGCCAGATCAAGAACAAGGGCGAGAAGTGCTACTGCCTCGCACGGCACCACCCACCGGGACGGCAAACACCAGAGACCCCCAACGCCGCGCCGCTGCTCCAACACCTTGAGCACTACGAGGAGCAAGGTATCATCGCGGGGTATGACAAACGAGGATGGCACAACCGGCTCAACGCCGTGCTCATCGAAGCAAAGGCAGAAGACACGACGAACACGCTCCACGAACTGCTTACCACCACTGGCAAGCACATCAACGACGTTATCGCCCTCCACGGCACCGAACAACTCCTCCTCCAAGAAGACCTGACCAAGCTCACCAGCTTCATCAAACAACTGGACATCGACACGCGGGACAACAACAAGACCATCAGCCTGCTCATCGACCTGACCAAGGCGGAACAGGTCAAGTACACCGAGGACTTCTTCGATACCTACGCCTTGCTCGCACCGCCGCGCATCAATATCGTTCTGAGCGTGACCAAGAAGTTCATCGATAACCATCAGCGGCTCATCAAGCACATCATCAAAAGCTTCGCCGACAACAACCTGAAGGTGAACCTGCACCACAAGGACGTGCACGACGCGCCCATCATCGTCGGCAAAGCAGGTATGTACACCCTGTCTGAACAGGAATGGGATGCCTATCAGGAAGAGGCCGAGGACGCCACCATCGGCCTCTGCGTCGGGCAAGTCTCCATAGGCGTAGACGTCCACCGGTTCTTCAAGCACGAAAAGAGCGATACCGCCTTCCGGACGTTCATCCTCAAACTGGCACGGACATTGGTGGAGAGCAACACCCTACAACGGAGACGGGCGGACATCACCTTCTACGAGCTCAATAAATTGAACGCCGACCCGCACACCTTCTTCCGGTTCGCGAACAACTATATCAGGCTCTGGAACTATGACTGGCAGGAGAAAGACCGTCCGCACTTCATCGAGTTGTTGCGGACGACCGCGGAAGAGCTCAAAGAGCTCTGCACGACCGAGGAAACAATTTTCAAGAGCTGCGGCATCCCTATCAGGTTCAACACGACCATGTCCAGCACGTTCTCCAAGTTCGCGCCAGGACTCTTCTCGCCAAGGAAGTACACCAAGCTGAGCGTGACGAGCACCAACGTGTTGCACGGCGAGGAGATGCAACAGTTCATCACGGCGCGGGAGCGCATCTGCAAGCACTTCAACCACAACGATCGCATCAGGATATTCAGGACGACGCCGGCAGACCCGGACGACGTGCTCAAAGAAATACGGTACCTCCTCACCGAATACGCCATCCCGCACCTCACGTATGACTTCGCGCAGCGACGCGCCGACTTGACGCTCGACCGATTCATGGAAGCAAAATGAACATCACCAAACCCACAGCGCTGGACGCCTGGAAATCAGCCCTGCACCACATCATGAACAAAGGCAGCGACTTCCAGGACCATGACGGCAGGACGTGCAGGGAAGTACTGAACCTGTCCGTGACCATACAACACCCCGACGTCGGCATCGAGGACCCTATCGACACGATCAGGAAGATCAACAAGTGGATCTATCCGTCGAAGGACGAATTGGTGAACATCATCTTCAACCAGTACGACCTACCCGTGTATGACTACACATACGGCAGCAGGATCTTCGGCTACCAAGAGGTCTTCGACCAAATCAATGACTACATCATCCCCTTATTGAAGCAGCACCCGAACTCCAGACGGGCAACGGTCATCACCATCGACCCGATCAAGGACCTCAAGCTCAGCAACAGGAACGTGCCCGGACTGGTGAGCCTGCATTGCAAGGTGGACGACGGAAAATTGTTGTTGACGGCAGTAATCAGGAGCAACGACTACTTCATCGGGTGGCCGGCGAACATCCACCAACTAGCGGCGCTACAGCAGTACTTGGCAGAAGCCCTGGAATTAAGGGTCGGTGAGCTGATGACCTATTCCATCTCGGCACACGTATTCAAGGAGTACGAGGAAGACATCCAGCAGGTGCTGGACGAATGACGGAAATGAAAAAAGCAAGGAATATCGAGGAGTTGCGATCGTTGTACGAGGAAGAATTGGCGCGGAAGGACAAGCTCATCGAAGAACTGCGCAAAGAGAACCTCGTGCTGATGAAGATGAGCGTGAAAAGCGCCGATGAACGATTACGGCTGAAAGAACGAGTGCACGAGCTGAGCAAGCACCATGAAAGTCACCGTGAACGATAAGTGGCAAAAAACTATGTGTACGAGCGCACCGCGCCCGTCGGGAAAAAGTTCGACCCGACGTTCAGTCCGGAGTTAGCACCGCAAGAGATGCTAGCACTGGGCGATTGATAGCAGGAAATGGTGAAATCTCCGTGTACAAAACCCTTTTCCGGCTTTGCACATAGAAAGAAGATGCTATTTATAGCACCTCTGCTTACCCATCCTATGGAACATGATTTGTCCTTGGAAAAACGCGCTTCGTTGAAGAACTTCTTCACCATCGACAGGGGTGTGAAGGTGATCATCGAGGGCGGCTACCAGAGCGGGTGGAACGACCTCCATTTGGATGCCACTGAGTTTGTCATCCCGGAAGACACCGCGAGCATAATCCTGAGAAAGCATAACGCCTACACCTTAACTATGCACGTGGGCAACGACTACTGCCTGGGATTCGTGGAAGACGCAGAAAAAACATTACGACTCAAATACAGCCTACACCAGGGCATACAGATGCCTAGAGGCCTCTTGGTGGAAGACGGCCGGTTTTTCTACGATCAGGACATGTACCGCGACCAACCAGAACACGTCCGGCAATTCCTCCATTATCTCGAGCAACAATACCGGGAAGGAGTGGGATTCCATAACCTACACGAGAGGATTGTCGAGAACAAGTTGCGGAAGCATGAACAACCATACTTCTGAGAAGATGATGCGTTTTCGTGCAAAGCCCCTTTTTCCGGGCTTTGCACCTAAAACGCTTTTGCACATAAAAAGGCTGAAACTGCACATTTAATGGGTTTCAAGCAGAAGATTTATATATTAAATTCATATGAGAAACACAGATGAGAAGCGTGATTTTGGTGGTTAGTGTCTTATTTCTGTCCTTATTTCTTGTAGGATGTTATTATGAAGAAGAAACTATCCCTTATAGCCCTAGTAATACACCAACAGAAGTAAATTCTCAAGATAATCACCAACCAGTCATAGAAGAAACCATCCAGCAGACAATTTCTACAACTAGCATCACAGAAAAAACAACTACGACGGTAATTGAGTACGACGAAGAAGAAGTTCTTGAGGATGCAGAGCCATACATCAACGAGATAATAACTGAAAATCAAGATCTTCGGGTTCTAGCAGCAAAAATAAGCAAAGGTTGTTCAGACAATGAATGTCGAGCAGTTGAAATCTTTGATTATGTTATCTTAAACTATGAATACATTAGTGACCCTCGAGGAAGCGAATACATTCAATCACCATTCCAAACAATGGAGGTTGGTGGAGGAGATTGTGAAGATTTTACTATTCTTATCAATAGTCTAATGGAGAATGTTGGAATCGAAACTAAACTCGTCTTGACAGAGGATCATGCATACTCTTTGGTATGTGATTTAGATGTTGAACTCGTTAACCAATATGTGGCCGACAAACTTATTGGAACAACATGGGATGAATACTATGACGGAATTCAGTACTACATTTTCGACGAAATGAATTGTATAGTTGGAGACGGAGCAAACGGATATTTCCTTGGTGATGACGCAGAAATTGAAGCATATGAGAAAGTAGTTGTTGACCCAATCACTTTAGAGATAGACTTCTTAGAGTAAAAAACATCGTAAAATTGACAAAAGAAGAGACAATCTTCATCGCATGGCAGAATTTGATGAAAATGACAATGTAGTTGGAGAATACATAACTTAGTCGCGAATTCTGTGTAAAAAGGCTTAAGATGCTTATTTATTGAGTTTTGAGCAGAAGATTTAAATATGAATTTTATGTATCCTTGACCAATTTGAGACGACGGGAACTTACACCAGAACAGAAAAAAAGAGCTGAACAACTTGAGAAGATTGAAGGGCCGCCTTTTGGTTTAGGTGTTCTTGCTTTTCTATTCTTTGTAGTAACAATCTTAATTCATGCATTCATAACAGGTTATATCTTCTTCGCTGGCCTAATCGGTTTAATATTCTTGTATTATATGGCCAAAGACTCCTATAAAAATGCGGTTCTTGACAAACAAAATCCTTATGTTGCTTATTTCACATCAGTAATATA